>NZ_JBIUBX010000018.1:177628-203912 GCF_044548445.1 Streptomyces sp. NPDC052016 | reverse complement strand
ACCGCCGCCATCTGGCACAACGACCAGACCGGACAACCGACCCCCCGCTCACTGACCGCCTACGATCACTGACCCCTTGGAATAGATCATCTAGGACGACCAGCCTGATCCGTGCCCCTTTCCTGCCCGGTCAGTCGGGGAACCACGGACAACACCGGACGGTCCCGGTGTGCACGAACGACAACGGCCCCCGACCGATCTCGCTGGTCAGGGGCCGTTCTCAGTGCTCACCACGCGGTGGGTGTGGGATTTGAACCCACGGTGACTCGCGCCACGACGGTTTTCAAGACCGTTCCCTTAGGCCGCTCGGGCAACCCACCCCGCGCCGTCCGGTGACGGTCGGCGCGGGGACAAGAGTAACGGGTGGGCACGCGCGCGGGTGGGTCGGTCGGGGCCGAACCGGGGAGGTACGCGCGCGAGGGTCAGTTGTCGCCCTCGCGGGAGCCGAGGGTGAGTTCGACGGTGTGGGACTTGCCGTCGCGCTCGTAGGTGATCGTGACCTTGTCGCCGGGCTGGTGGGTCCAGATCTCGCCGATGAGGGTGGGGCCGCTGTCGATCACGGTGTCGTCGAGCTTGGTGATGACGTCGCCGGGCTTGAGGCCGGCCTTGTCGGCGGGGCCGCCCGACTCGACCGCGGAGGCGCCGCCCTCGCCCTGGTCGGTGATCTTCGCGCCGTCCGTGGAGTCCTCCAGGGAGACGGACGCGCCGATCTTGGCGTACACCGGCTCGCCCGTCTTGATCAGCTGCTGGGCGACGTACTTGGCCTGGTTGATCGGGATGGCGAAGCCGAGGCCGATCGAACCGGACTGGGTGGTGCCGCCCAAGCCGCCGCTGCCGGTGGACTGGATCGCGGAGTTGATGCCGATGACATTGCCCTGCGCGTCCAGCAGCGGGCCGCCGGAGTTGCCCGGGTTGATGGAGGCGTCCGTCTGCAGTGCGCTCATGTAGGAGGAGCTGCTGCCGGTGCCGTCGGACGAGGCCACCGGGCGGTTCTTCGCGCTGATGATGCCGGTGGTGACCGTGTTGGACAGGCCGAAGGGGGCGCCGATCGCGATCGTGGAGTCGCCGACCGCCACCTTGTCGGAGTCGCCGAGCGTCAGCGGCTTCAGGTCCGAGGGGGCGTTCTTGAGCTTGATGACGGCCACGTCGTAGCCCTGGGCGTGGCCGACGACCTCGGCGTCGTACTTCTTGCCGCTGGGGAAGGTGGCCGTGACCTTGCCGCCGTCGACGGCTTCCGCGACGACGTGGTTGTTGGTGACGATGTGGCCCTCGGTGTCGAAGACGAAGCCGGTACCGGTGCCGCCCTCGCCACTGCTGGACTCGGCCTCGATGGTGACCGTGCTGGGCAGCGCCTTGGCGGCGACCCCGGCGACCGTGCCGGGGTCGCGCTTGACGGAACCGCCGCTGTCGGAGGCGGAGACGGTGGTGGAGCCGGTGTTGTCCTCGTTCTTGGCGAGGGTGTAGCCGAGGCCGCCGCCCAGGCCGCCGGCGACCAACGCGGCGCTCAGGAGCGCGGCGACGAGCCCGCCGCGGCCTTTGCGGGCCTTGGGGGGCTGGGGCTGCTGGTAGGCGGCGCCCCAGACGGGCTGGCCCGCGGGATTCCCGCCGAAGCCGTCGGCGTACGACGGGGTGGCCGGCGGCGGAGGCGGCGGCCAGCCGCCCTCGGGCGCGGCGGCGCCGTGCGGGACGGCGCCGTGCGGGACGGTGCCCTGGGGGACGGTGGGCGGCGGCCAGTCGCCTTCGGGGGAACCGCCCGCGCTGCCGCCGTGCGGGGCGGCCGCGGGCGTCGCCGGCAGCGGGGTGGTGGGAGCGCCCTGATCCGGTGCGGGCGTCTGCGCCTGGGGCTGCGGGGGCGACTGGGGTGCCTGCGCCTGGTGTGCCTGTTCCCGCGTCTGCGGGGCCGAGGGAGTTTCCACCGGCACGGGAGGTGCGGACGGGGCCGGGGGAACCGCGGTGCCCTCGTTGGTGCCCTCGTTCTCGGTGCTCACAGCTCTTCTCCTCGATCCACGGCTGTTGTCCTCGGTCGCACTCGGTCACGCTCGCTCACGCTTGTCGTCGACCCGGCGCGCTGCAGCTGTGCATGTGCTTTTTGTACGACTCAGCTTTTCCCACGGGCCGTCAGAGCACCATAAGCGGTGGCTGTGGGTCCATGGCCACTCTTTACATGGGGCATTGTGCGCATTAAGGGCACTTCTCCGGAACATCTCAGAGGCTTCTCAGACGGCGACCCCCGGCGCCCCCGATTCCTCCGGCCGGACGCGTACCCCGACCCGGTGGCACCATGACGCGGTGACCTACGCACGACAGCAGCACCTGATCCAGGTCGTCGCCCACCGCGGAGCCTCCGAGGAGGCCCCCGAGCACACCCTGACCGCGTACAGGAAGGCGATCGAGGCCGGCGCGGACGCCCTCGAGTGCGATGTACGGCTGACCGCGGACGGCCACCTGGTCTGTGTGCACGACCGCCGCGTCAACCGTACGTCCAACGGCCGCGGAGCCGTCTCCGCCCTGGAGCTCGCCGACCTCGCGGCACTGGACTTCGGCTCCTGGAAGGTGGCGCAGCCGCGAGAGCCGCAGGAGGTCCAGGACGACCCGAAGACCCTGGGGGCCTGGACCACGCGCATCGAGGAGCCCGACTGGGAGGTCCGCCCCGAGGACCGCGAGCGCACCTCCGTGCTGACCCTGGAGCGACTGCTGGAGCTGGTCGCCGACGCGGGGCGCCGGGTGGAGCTGGCCATCGAGACGAAGCATCCGACGCGCTGGGCGGGGCAGGTGGAGGAGCGGCTGCTGGCGCTCCTGAGGCGGTTCGGCCTGGACGCCCCGGCCACGGCGGCCGAGTCCCCGGTGCGGGTCATGAGCTTCTCGGCGCGCTCACTGCATCGCGTGCGTGCCGCCGCGCCCACGCTGCCGACGGTCTACCTGATGCAGTTCGTCTCGCCGCGGCTGCGCGACGGACGGCTGCCCGAGGGCGTCGGGATCGCCGGCCCCTCGATCCGGATCGTGCGCAACCACCCCGCGTACGTGGAGCGGCTGAAGCGGGCCGGCCACCAGGTGCACGTGTGGACCGTGAACGAGCCGGAGGACGTGGACCTCTGTGTCGGGCTGGGCGTCGACGCCATCATCACCAACCGCCCGCGCGCGGTCCTGCGCCGACTGGGCCGTTGAACACACCGTCCTTCAAGGGCCGCCGCGCCGTAGGAAGTCACAGAAGTCCCAGTAGTCACATCCACACCACTTGACCCCACCTTCCCTGTGCAGCATCCTCCGTTCTCAGCCATACCGAAGAAATCCAGCCACACGAGAACGGCTTCCTCACAGGGAGTGCTCCGGCGCGTTCGTTCCGTGATCGAACGTTGCGAGTGCGTCACCGCACAGGAACTGGCCGGTTTCCGGTACAGGCCAATGGGGCATCCACACCGTGGCGTGGGGCGAAGGAGGTCTCGGGGGTGGCGTTGGTGGTGGCACAGGAGGTGCCCACGTCGTCGAGCATGGCCGTACCCCATGGCCCTGCGGGCGTGGGGAAGGCGAGACACCGCATGCGGGATCAACTGCGCAGCGGCGGGGTCTCGGAAGCGGTCATCGACGATGCCGTACTGATCCTGTCGGAACTTCTGAGCAACGCGTGCAAACACGGCCGTCCCCTGGGCGACGCCCTCGCCGGGGACGGCGACGTGCGGGCGGCGTGGCGCGTGGACCCCGGTGGCCGGCTCGTGGTCGAGGTGACCGACGGCGGCGGTCCGACCCGCCCGGCCCCGGCGACACCTTCGGTGACCGCGCACGGCGGCCGCGGCCTCAACATCATCACGGCGCTGGCCGACGACTGGGGCGTCCGCGACGACGCCCGGGGCGAGGTCACGGTGTGGGTCGTCGTCCACGATGACGTGCACGACCCCGACGCGGGAAGCCGCCGCGACGACTTCGCCACCCGGATCACGGCCCCCTCGGTGTCGTCGATACCCGGGCTGGACTTCGCGGACGCGTTCGACGATCTGGACTAGGCCGAGCGCCGTCCACGGACTCGTCGGCCGTCCACAGGTTCCCGTGACTTCGGGTGCGAACGGCTAGGCTCCCGCCCGTACCAGAAGAGCCGTACCCGGGAGACACCCAGATGGCCAAGAAGCGACCCCAGACGAAGGCCAAGCGCCCGCAGCTCACCGACGGTGAGATCCCGGCCGTCGGCGCGCGGGAGCCCTGTCCCTGCGGCAGCGGCCGCCGCTACAAGGCCTGTCACGGCCGGGCGGCCGCGCACGCCGTCACCGAGCTGGTGCAGCGTCCGTTCGAGGGCCTGCCCGGTGAGTGCGACTGGGTGGCGCTGCGCGAGCTGGTCCCTGCGGCCACGGTCGGGCTGACGCTCAGGGACGGCCTGCCCGAGGGCGTCCCGTCGGTCACGCTCGCCACGGTGCTGCCCATGGCCTGGCCGGCCCTGCGCCGCGACGACGGCTCGGTCCTGCTCGGCCTGCAGAACGACACGGCGTCGGGCGACCTCAGCCGCGACCTCGCCGACACCCTCCAGCGCGCCCTGGAGGCGAAGCCCGGCACCCCCGTCCAGGGCCGTCGCGCCCCGGCGGACGGCCCGCGCATGCAGGATCTGCTCGACCCCGAGGGCGCGTTCGAGCCAGTTGTGCACGCCGGGTTCGAGTTCTGGGTGCCGGACCCGGAGAACGCCTCGCCGGAGGTGGCCGCCTCCCTCGAGCGGGCCAACGCGGCGGCGATCCCGACCGTGAAGCTGACCGGCGTGGACGCCGCCTACTGGTGCGAGACGCCGGAGAAGAACCACCTGCGCTGGGTCATGCCGCACCCGGAGGAGCAGCTTCTGGACGCCCTCGCGCGGCTGCACGCCGCGGGCCGTTCGAGCCTGGGGGAGGGCACCCGGCTGGTGGGTTCCTTCCGGGCGCACGGCCTGACGGTGCCGGTCTGGGACCTGCCGAGCGGGGTGTCCGCGGACGACGTGGAGAAGCCGGCCGCCGAGTTCGCCGAGCGTCTCGCCGCCGCCCTGGCCTCGGACGCGCCGCTCACCGCCGACGAGCGACGGGCGCGCGGCGGGCTGACCAACCGACAGGTGACGCTCAGCTGACCCACGGGTCCGGACCGCGGCGCGGCTGACCGGCCGGTCAGCACCGTGACACCGGCGGAATGCGTGACTCCGCTCACAACTCCCGCTTTCGCAAGGCGAGTCGGCGCCAGAAGCGGCGATCTGCCGGTGTCCGGAAAGCCGATGAAAACAGGAGATCGAATTTGCTTGGAGCCGATCTCTTGTTACCGTTCCAGTAGCCCGGTTGCTGGTGCATCCCCCGTCGCCAGCAACCGGGTCTTTCCATGCACGGCCGCGCTCATGTAACGGCGCCGGACGTCAACTCCCGGTACCCGCCGCCGAGTTGCTCCCGGTGCGCAGCAGCAGCGGCCCGGCGCCGCCCGGATGGGCGAACTCCGCGACCGCCGAGTACTCCGCCGGCTCCCCCTGGATGCGCTCACGGTGCGTCTCACAGGTTCCCGGCTCGTCGTCGGCGCCCACGGCACAGCGCATCTGCACCGTCCGCCCCCGAGGCCCCATGAAGCTCAGGACGGCGTCCAGGGCCCGCCCGGTGGCGTTGCGGTAGTAGGTGCGCGCCCACGTGTCCTGCCCCTGGGTCAGCACACAGGTCTGCGCCTCGACGCCGTCGGGGGAGGTGAGTCCGGGACCGCAGCGAGCGGCGGTGGCCAGGCCGAGGCCGAGCGCCAGGGCGGAACGGGACGGCTCGGCGGCCGACGCCTTCGCGTCCGTACCGCGACCGTCGCTCCCGCCGCTGTCGGCATCCGTACGACGATCGTCGCTCCCGCCATCCGTATGGCCCTCGGTGCCGGCGCCGGCGCCGCGATGGTCGCCCGCGCCCGTGCCGCGATCCGCCGCGGCGGAGGACCGGGCCGCCGGGCCTCGTCCGTCACCCACGGATCCCGCGGAGGCCATGGCCCAGGGCAGTGCGATCGCGCACATGACGGCGCCCCCGAGGGCCACGAGACGAACCTGTCGGGAGCCTGGGGGCCGGCCCCCAGAATGTCGCTGCATGAAGCGGAAGATTACGAGCGAACGCGGGGCGTCCCCGCCGCGCGCGCCCGACACCCTCACAACTCGGGTGCGCTCACACCCGTACGAGTGAGGGCGTCGACGACCGCGTCCACCACGGCCTCCACGTCGGGGACCCAGGGTGAGGCCGAACCGGGCAGCGGGGCCCGCTCCCAGCGGATCTCCCCCTGGCCGGTCCCGGACGGCGGCAGGGCGATGTAGCCGCCCTCGCCGTGGAAGCGCAGGGAACCCGGCACGAAGTCCTTGGCGTAGAGCAGCTCACCCAACTGCTCCATGGAATACGGCCGGACGAGGATCGACCAGCGGGTGGGCGAGGCGACGACCGGACCGAGCCGCATGCCCTGCCGGTCCAGCGCCACGAGCGCGCGGGAGGCGGCGAGGGCGGGCAGGCTGACCGCGCAGGGCGCCGTGCCCCCGGTGGCCAGGACGATCGGCGCCGCCGGACGGTTGGTCCACCACCAGCGCACCATGCGCGCGTCGGTGGTGGCCGCGAGGAGTCCGGGGTCGAAGGGATGAGCGCCGGGCACCGAGCACTCCGGGTCGGGGCAGCCGCATCGGGACCGCGCCTGCGGGTCCGCCGTCACGCCCGGGAGTACGGGCCACTGCCATTCCGTCGCGAAGGTCAGGGCCGCGTCGATCAACTCAGGCCCCCCGTCGCTGCGCTGGGACAGGAGCCTGCGTCGCCTTCCGAGGATCTCGCGCATGAGCGCTCGTTCCTTTCCGTTGCACCGCTGGCAACACCGTGGGTCACATCACACCATGTGTCGATCACTTCACTGTGCGTACCTGTTGGCGCATCACACCCCTGTCGGAGGACAAGGGGAACCCCTGGGGTTCGATCGTCGGCTGCTTCCGCGGCCACTCCGTCCATACTGCGCCCATCGTGAGCCTGGGCATGGCGTGGGGTGGCGAAGTCTGGCGTTTTGCCGTGCGCGTAGTTCTCTCCGCCGCCGCCACGGGAGGATGGGGCACGGTCGTCGGTGGCTAAGACGCCCGGGCCGGTCACCAGGTTCCGGGTGGCTCCCAACGACCCCTGGTCCTTACCGAGTACGTACCCATCACGACCGCTGTGACGCTCCGTGGAGCAAGCCCAGTCGACCGCAATCGACCGTTACCCGAAGCAGTTTCAAGCCAACTTTGGTATTTCGCAAGGGAGCCGGAGCAGCATGCACGACAACCCCACCGGCCCCACGGACACCAGCAATACCCGCAGGACAATGCTGGACATCCCCTCACGAGTGCGTGTACATGTGGAGACACTGCTAGCGGCGCAGAACGACATGGGGGTTTGCGATGCTTTCGCGCAATACGCACCGGTCCGAGAGCCGGACGCCATGAACGCCCCTCACCCTCCGAAAGTGGCTGGAATCGATTCAACGGTTCCCTCGCCCGCACACACTGTCGCGCCCGCGCCCGCAGCCCCGGCCGCCCCACCGGTTCCCCCCGGCGCGGGCGCCCTCCTCCAGGACCGTCTCGCCGGCTGGGTCTCGGACCTCACCACCCTCCACGAGCTGACCGAACGCCTGGCCCGTACGGCCGGACTGGCCGACGCCCTCCAGGAACTGCTGCGCGCCGGAGCCGCCCTCGTGGGCGCCCGGCGCGGTCTCGTCGTGCTGGAACCCGCGGACGGCCTCGGCCCGGACACCACCATCGGCCTCGGTCTCGGCCGCGCCGATCTCGGCCACATGGAGACCGTGCCGCGCAGCGCCCTGTCCTACGGCCGCATCCTGGACGGACTGCCCGGCGGCGAGGGCGAGATCGCCCAGCCCGACCTGTTCGCCGAGGACGGACTCGACCCCCGTCACCGCGAGGTCGCCGCACGCCTCGGCTACGCCGCCAGCTACGCCCTGCCCCTCGCGGGCGAGGGCACGGGCCGTCTGGGCGCCGCCGTCTGGCTGTACGACGAGCCCGCCGAGCCGGTCGAGCGCCGGCGCCACCTGATCGGCCTGTACGTCCGCTACGCCGCCGAGCACCTCGCCCGGCTCGTCGAGCTGGAGCGCACGCGCGCCGGCATGGCGACGATCGCCGAGGAACTGCTCCCCTCGCGGCTGCCCAGGGTGGCCGGCGTCCAGCTCGCCGCCCGTCACCGCACCGGCCCGCGCGCGGGCGGCGACTGGTACGACGCGCTGCCGTTGCCGGACGCGGCCCTGGGCCTCGCCGTCGGCTCCGTCACCGGGTCCGGGCCGAGCGCCGTCGCCGCGATGGGCCGGCTGCGCGCCTCGCTGCGGGCGTACGCCGTGATGGAGGGCGAGGACCCGGTCGCCGTCCTGTCCGACCTGGAGCTGCTGCTGCGACTGACGGAGCCCGCCCGCTCCGCCACCGCCCTCTTCGCCTACTGCGAGCCCGCGCTGCGCAAGATCACCCTGGCCGGCGCCGGCCACTGCCCGCCGCTGCTGCTCGGCGCGCGGCGCACGGAGTTCGTCGAGACCTCCGTCTCCGCTCCGCTGGGCATGCTCGCCTGCTGGGAGGCGCCGAGCGTGGAGCTGGAGGCGGCGGCCGGCGAGACGGTCCTCCTCTACACCGACGGTCTGCTGCACCGCACCGGCGCCCCGGTCGACCGCGCCTTCGCCCGGCTGCACGCGGCCGCGGCCGGCGTCCCCAGGGCGCTGCGGCACGACCCCGGCGCGATCGCCGACCACGTGCTGCGGGCCATGCTGCCGCGGGGGCTGGACGCGACGGGCGGCACGGAGGACGTGGTGCTGCTGGCGGCGCGGTTCGAGTAGCGCAGGTGAGAGGCCTTCCGGCCCCGGGCCCCCTCCTGTACGTCCGTACGATGGAGGGGGCCCAGTGCCGTACCTAGGAGGATGACCGTGGCGGAAGATCTCACCCCGGAGACCCCGGAAGAGACCGAGGAGCCGATCAAGCAGCGCAAGAACGGCCTGTACCCGGGCGTGTCCGACGAGCTGGCCGAGAACATGAAGTCCGGCTGGGCCGACACGGAGCTGCGTGACCTGGAGCCGATCGCCCAGGCTGCCGAGACCGCCGCCCGCCGTGCCGCGCTCTCCGCCCGCTTCCCGGGTGAGCGCCTGGTGATCCCCGCGGGCAACCTGAAGACCCGCTCGAACGACACGGAGTACGCCTTCCGGGCGTCCGTCGAGTACGCCTACCTCACCGGCAACCAGACCGAGGACGGAGTCCTCGTCCTGGAGCCCAGGGGCGAGGGCCACGAGGCCACGATCTACCTCCTGCCGCGCTCCGACCGCGAGAACGGCGAGTTCTGGCTCTCCGGGCAGGGCGAGCTGTGGGTCGGCCGCCGGCACTCGCTCGCCGAGGCGGAGAAGCTGTACGGCATCCCCGCCGCCGACGTGCGGGAGCTGGCCGACACGCTGCGCGAGGCCACCGGGCCGGTGCGGGTCGTCCGCGGTTACGACGCCGGCATCGAGGCCGCCCTCACCGACAAGGTCACCGCCGAGCGCGACGAGGAACTGCGCGTCTTCCTCTCCGAGGCCCGTCTGGTCAAGGACGACTTCGAGATCGGCGAGCTGCAGAAGGCCGTCGACTCCACGGTCCGCGGCTTCGAGGACGTGGTGCGCGTCCTGGACAAGGCCGAGGCGACCTCCGAGCGCTACATCGAGGGCACGTTCTTCCTCCGCGCGCGCGTGGAGGGCAACGACGTCGGCTACGGCACGATCGCCGCGGCCGGACCGCACGCCTGCACGCTGCACTGGGTGCGCAACGACGGGCCCGTGCGCTCGGGCGAGCTGCTGCTGCTCGACGCGGGCGTGGAGACGCACACGTACTACACCGCCGACGTCACCCGCACGCTGCCGGTCAACGGGCGCTTCAGCGAGATCCAGAAGAAGATCTACGACGCCGTGTACGACGCCCAGGAGGCCGGGATCGCGGCGGTGAAGCCGGGCGCGAAGTACCGCGACTTCCACGACGCCGCCCAGCGGGTGCTGACGGAGCGGCTCGTCGAGTGGGGGCTCGTCGAGGGGCCCGTGGAACGGGTGCTGGAGCTCGGTCTCCAGCGGCGCTGGACGCTGCACGGCACCGGTCACATGCTCGGCATGGACGTCCACGACTGCGCCGCCGCGCGGACCGAGACGTACGTGGACGGCGTGCTGGAGCCCGGCATGGTGCTGACGGTCGAGCCGGGGCTCTACTTCCAGGCCGACGACCTGACCGTGCCGGAGGAGTACCGGGGGATCGGCGTCCGGATCGAGGACGACATCCTGGTGACGGCGGACGGGAACCGGAACCTGTCCGACGGGCTGCCGCGGCGGTCGGACGAGGTCGAGGCCTGGATGGCGTCCCTGAAGGGCTGACGTCGCGAGGTGATGGCCGGGTACGCACGTCGTGCCCGGCCATCGGTCTGCGGTTCGCGGGTAGGGGGTGGCTGGTGCCGCCCGCGCGGCGGGACCGCACAGGGATGCAGCCCCGCGCCCGTTCGGGGCGCGGTGATCACGTGGGGGGATCGTGGACGAGTTCTTGGCCGGGGTGGATCTGCATCTCGAGGCCGATGTCGGTGAGGGGCGGCGGGCCGGGCTCGAGCGGGCCCTGCGGGACGCCGTGCGGAACGGGCGGCTGGCGCCCGGGACGCGGCTGCCGGCCACCCGGCGGCTCGCCGTCGAGGTCGGCGTCTCCCGCAACACCGTGAAGGCCGCCTACGACCAGCTCGTCGCCGAGGGGTACCTCACGGCCCGGCAGGGGTCGGGCACCCGGGTCGCCTCGCTTCCCTCCCCCGCCGCGAACCCGCCGGAGGCCGCCGCCCGCGCGCGTGAGCCGCGCTTCGACCTGCGGCCCGGCAGTCCGGACGTCGGGGCGTTCCCGGCGGCGGCCTGGCTGCGGGCCCTGCGCCGCGCCATCGCGACGGCGCCCTCACTGGCGTACGACTACGGGGACCCGCGCGGGCGCATGGAGCTGCGCACGGCGCTGTCGGGGTATCTGGGGCGGGCACGCGGGGTCATCGCGCCGCCCGAGCGGATCGTGATCACTTCCGGGTACGTGCAGGGGCTCGCGCTGCTCACGCGGGTGCTGGAGGGCGCGCGGGTGGCCATGGAGGATCCCGGGCTGCCGTTCCACCGCGAGGTCGTGCGGCGCAACGGCGGGGACGTGGTGCCGGTGCGCGTGGACGAACGCGGGGTGTGCGCGCAGGAGCTGGGGGACGTCCGCGCCGTGGTCGTCACTCCCGCGCACCAGTACCCGACCGGGGTGACCCTGCACCCGGAGCGGCGGCGGGCGCTGACCGACTGGGCGCGCGCGGGGGGCGGGCTGATCGTCGAGGACGACTACGACGGGGAGTTCCGCTACGACCGGCAGCCCGTGGGCGCGCTCCAGGGGATGGCGCCGGGAGAGGTCGTCTACCTGGGGACCGCCTCCAAGACCCTCGGGCCCGCGCTGCGGCTCGGCTGGATGGTGCTGCCGCCGCACCTGGTCGACGCGGTGGCCGAGGCCAAGCTGCACAGCGACCACCAGACCGAGTCCATCGGCCAGCTCGCGCTCACCGAACTGATCGACAGCCACGCCTACGACCGTCATGTGCGCGCGTGCCGGCTGCGCTACCGGCGCCGCCGGGACCTGCTGCTGGACCGGCTCGGGGCGCGCCGGGGCGTGCGCGGGATCGCGGCCGGGCTGCACGCGCTGGTGGAGGTCCGCGACGAGGACGCGGTGCTGGCGCGCGCGGAGGCGGAGGGCCTCGCGGTCGGGCGGCTCGGCGACCACTGGCACACGCCCGGCGAAGACGGGGAGGCACGGCCGCAAGGGCTGGTCGTCGGCTACGGGACCCCCCGGGAGCGGGCGTATCCGGAGGCGTTGGACGTGCTGGCGAAGGTACTGGACGGGAACTGACTGGGCCACTGAGACGATGTCCGATTGGTGCTGCCCGTAGGCCCATTGCGCCCCTAAATTCGTGGCATGACCACGACCCGCCCACAACGGCTCCTCGCCCTGGCCCAGTTGAGCAACTCGGTGGGGGACGGCGCGTACTACACGACGTCGGCCCTCTACTTCACGCAGATCGCCGGTCTCGCTCCCGCGCGCGTGGGCCTCGGGCTGACCGTCGGGTGGGCGGTCGGCTCGCTGGCCGGGGTGCCGCTGGGACGCCTGGCCGACCGGCACGGACCGCGCGGTACGGCGGTGCTGCTGGCGCTGGCGACCGGGTTCGCGGTGGCGTCCTTCACGCTGGTGCGCGGGTTCCTGCCGTTCGTGCTGGTCGCCTGCGGGTACGCGGCCGCCCAGTCGGGGCTCGCGGCGGCCCGGCAGGCGCTGCTGGCGGGGCTGGTCCGCGCCGGGGAGCGGACCGGGCTGCTGGCGCGGCTGCAGGCGACGCTCAACGCCGGTCTGGCCGTGGGGGCCGGGCTCGGCGGGCTCGCACTGCACGCGGGGACGCGGTCGGCGTACCTCGCGGTGTTCGTCGTGGACGCGGTGAGCTTCCTGGTGTGCGCGCTGCTGCTCCTCGGGCTGCCCCGGGTGGCGCCGGCCGAGGTACGCGCCCGGGGCGGGCTCGGTGTGCTGCGCGACCGGCCGTACGCGCTCGTCGCGCTCCTCAACACCGTGCTGCTGCTGCGGCTGCCGCTGCTCAGTCTCGTCCTTCCGCTGTGGATCACGTCCCGGACCGGGGCGCCGGCGTGGCTGGTCTCCGCGCTGTTCGTGCTCAACACCGCCGTGGTGACCGTCTTCCAGGTACGCGCGGCGCGCGGGGTCACCGGTCTGGGCAGCGCCTCGCGCACGCTGCGCCGGTCGGGGTGGGTGATGGCCGCCGCGTGCGCGGTGTTCGCGCTGTCCGCGGGCGCCTCCCCGTGGGTGGCGGCGGGCGTCCTGGTGCTGGGGGCGGTGCTTCAGGTGGCGGCGGAGATGGGACAGTCGGCGGGTTCCTGGCAGCTGTCCTTCGATCTGGCGCCGGCCGACCGGGTCGGCGAGTACCAGGGCTTCTTCGGCACGGGCGTCACCGTCGCCCGCACCCTGGGCCCCCTGCTCCTGACGTGGCTCCTGGTGGAGTGGGGCACCCCCGGCTGGCTGCTGCTGGGCACGCTGACGCTGGCCGCGTCGTACGCGATCGGCCCGGCGGCGCGCCGGGCGGCCGATACCACCCAGGCAGGCGACCCGGCCGGGCAGCCGCTGCCGGTGACCCGCTGAGCCGAACAGCACCCCGCGGGGCAGCCACGGCCCGCCGCGTGGGGCACCCCCGGCCGGCCGCTGCTGGGCACGCTGACGCACGCGATCGGCCCGGCGGCGCGCCGGGCGGCCGCCACCACCCAGGCAGGCGACCCGGCCGGCCACCCGGTACCGGTGACCCGCTGAGCCGAACAGCACCCCGCGATGCCGCGTGGGGCACCCCCGGCCGGCCGCTGCTGGACACGCTGACGCCGGCCGCGTCGTACGCGAACGGCCCCGGCCACGCGCCGGGCGGCCGCCACCACCCAGGCAGGCGACCCGGCCGGGCACCCGGTACCGGTGGATCGCTGAGCCGAACAGCACCCCGCGGGGCAGCCGCAGCTCGCCGCGTGGGGCGCCGCCCGGCGGGCCCGCGGGCGCGTTTCGCCCCGGGCCGCGCGGGGGGTGACGGTGGCCGGTACAGACGCGATACGGCCGGCGACGCACCGGGCCACGTTGCCGGGGGCGGGTCGGCTACACGGTTGCCCGGGGCGGGTCGGCTGCACGGTCCGGCTCCGTCGATGCCGGGAGGCTTGGTGCCAGGGCACCGGCGTGGTGGTCGTACAGGTGCTCCTTCGAGGCGCTCGCGTCGGCACCCTCGCCACTGCGACCGCCACTGCGACGGCCGCGGCAGTGTCGCCGGGGTCAGGTCGTCCGTGGGGTCGTGGACACGGGCAGTGAGTCCACGAAGAGCGTGCCAGCCAGCAGGCCGGCGCTCCCCCGGGGGCTCCACGCGCGTGCGTGCAGGTCCGCGTCGAGGGAGGACAGGGCCTCGCGGCCCGCCTGCGTCGACGTACCACCCGCGTCCAGGACCGCGCGGGCGCCCGCCTGGACGTGGCGCAGGCCCATCGGGCCCGCGGTGTGCAGGAGTTCGGTGTCCTGCAGGGTGGACATCACGGTGACGAGGGCGTCCATGCGGGCCTGTTCCTCGGTGGCGCCTCGGTTGCGGGCCCTGGCGAGGGCGTCCAGCGCGCGGCGGACGTGCGGGAAGCCGGCGCGGGCCTCGCCGCGGGCGCCGGCGGCCCCGTATCTCGCCGAGACCGTCGAGCCGCGGGAAGGCCGTCGGGGGGCGCGCCGGTCCGTGTGGGCGGCGATCCGTTTGGCGGCGGCGGCGACCTCGGCGCCCCGCGCACGGGGGTCGAGGGCGGCCGCCGCCACCAGCAGACCGAGCGTCCACAGCGCGCCCCGGTGTCCTCCGCCGGCCAGGCCCACCGAGTGCTCGGTGCACCGCCCGATGGAGCCCAGCTCCGCGCGGAGCCGGGGCGTGGCCTCTCCGGTGCGGCGGGCGGCGGCGGCCATGGCCGCGAGGCCGGGTGCGAGCGCCTTGGCCGACCAGCGCAGGGCGCGGTGGTCCACGCGGGTCTCCCGCGCGGAGAGATCGCGCGGGTCGGGCAGCCCCGGCTTGGGGGCGAGGGCCAGTTGCCCGGTCAGCGCGGCCACGGCGGCCTGCGCGAGCGCCTCGTCCTCACGTCTCGTCATGGCCGTGCCTCAGGAGGACGCGGAGGCCGACCGGGCGTCACTCGGCGGGGCGCCGGTCGGGATGCTGGTCGAGGCGCCCGTCGGGGTGCCGGTCGAGGCGTGCCGCCCTCGCCGCCACCGCCCCGCCCGTGTTCCCGACGTCCGGGTCGATGCCGAGGGTCAGGAATCCCTTGTACGTCCGTGACGCTCGACATCAGCGTCATGCGGCCGCCGCCGGTCGAGGTCGCCGAGGCCGACGCCGAAGCGGTCGCCTCGGCCTCCGCCGCCGTGTCGACGAACGCCGACCCGTGCCCGGCGGCCGCGAGTCCGCCGGCGGCCACCGAGCCGCCGGTCACCGCCAGGGCGCGACGCCGGGTGAGAGATGGGCTCCCGTGTTTTCCCGTCATGGACACGCAACGTAGGAACGCGGCTTGTCAGGGAGATGGGCCGACGCTGAGAACCGCCTATGAGTGCTGTGCAGGCTGAAGACCGTGGGGGGACGCGTTGTCGGCAGACCCGCTGGCGCCCGCACCGCGCCCCGGCGGCGAGCGGAACGCCGGCTTTCACACGGCCATCAACGGGGCGTCCTTGCGCCACTTGAGGATCTTGTCGAAACTCACCACAGCCCCGCTCCGACCCGGCTTGTTGCCGATGTGGACGTGGTCGGCGAGCTCCTGGATGAGGAACAGACCGCGGCCCGCCTCGGCGTCGACGTCGGTGTGCGGCTGGGTCGGGCGGACCGGACGCTCGGCGGTGAAGCCCGGGCCGGAGTCGGTGACCTCGATGCGGCACATCTCGCCGTCGAGGTAGGCGGTGACCCGGTACGCCTCCGAACAGCCGCCGTGCGCGGTGTCCCCGCCGTGCTCGACGGCGTTGGCGCAGGCCTCGCTCAGGGCGACGGAGAGGTCGTAGGAGATGTCGGGGTCCACGCCCGCGGTCTCCATCGTGCCGAGCAGCAGGCGGCGGGCGAGCGGGACGCTCGCGGCATCGCGGCGCAGATGGAGTGACCACCAGATGCTCATGCTCCAGCCTCCTGGCCGCGGCTCGACATACCGTTACGTATTGCCGCCCGGACCCGCAAGTAAGCGCGAATTCCGCGTGATGCGGCCCATATGGGGGGTGCTCGACGAGCCGAAATCGGTGTATGTGGGACTCGGGAGCACCAGTCGTACCAGTCGTACCGGTCCCTACCGGAAAGTGATCTTCCGCATCACCCGGAATGATGCGGACCTGCCGTAGGCGCGCCGTAAGGCCAGTGGGATGATGGGCCCGCCATGACTGCCCCCCACCCAAGCACGGCGCGCTCCGGAGGCGCTCTCCGGCTGCTGCGGGCCGCGGTGTTCGCCGCGGTCTGCGTCGTGCTGGCCGGGGCCGGGCACACCCTGGCCTCCTGCGCCACGGTCCCGCTGTGGACGCTGGGCGCCGGATTCCTGGGTATCCTCACGGTCGTGGCGCCGCTCGCCGGACGCGAGCGGTCACTGCCGGGCATCGCCGCGCTGCTCGCCGTCGGACAGACCGTGCTGCACACCCTGTTCGGGCTGGGACAGCACGGCACGGCGGCCGTGACGTCGACGGCCACGACCGTCTCCGACGCCGCCCTGGTCGAGCAAGCCGCACGGCTGCTGTGCGGGACCACGGCTGCGGCGATCAGCCCCGCCCAGGCGCAGCGGATCCTCATCGAGGCGCGGGTCTGGGGAAGCGGAGGCACGAGCGGCACCGGTGGCGGCTCGGGCGTCGGTGGCGGCGGGGGCATGACTTCCGTGCACCACCCCGCGGACGCGCTGGCCTCCACCGGTGCGTCGGCGTCGCTGCTGCCCTCCCTGCCGATGCTGCTCGGCCACGTCCTCGCGGCGGTCGCCGCCGGTTGGCTGCTGCGGCGCGGCGACGCCGCCCTGCTGCGGCTGATGGAGCTGTCGGCGCACGGCGTCGCCGAGGGAGCGCTCGTACGGTCCCTGCGCGGGGCGCTCGCTCTCGTGCGCGCTCTGCTCGCGGGACTTCCCGCCACGCCCGAGTGGGCCCCGCGCGCCCCGCGCACCCCCCTGCTCACACCCCTCGAGCCGGCTGCCGGCGCACTCCAGCACACGGTGATCAGGCGCGGCCCGCCGGCGGCCGCCGCACTCGTCCTCGCTGCCTGACGCGACGCGACCAGCACTCCACCACAACCGGTGAGCGCGGCCGCCGTCGTGCGGCACGCGCGCGTGCGCACGTTCTCCGTGCCCACGCCTCCCTCACCGTCAGACCTCACTCAGAGTGGAGTGCTTCGCCGTCATGAAGGTCTCTCGCCTCGCCGCCGCCGCCGCGGTCGCCGGCTCCGCCGTTCTCGTCCTGTCCTCGCCCGCCTTCGCGCACGTCACCGTGCAGCCGGAGGGCACCGCCGCCAAGGGCGGCTACGCGGTCGTGAACTTCCGCGTCCCCAACGAGCGCGACAACGCCTCGACCACCCAGCTCGAGATCAACTTCCCGACCGACACCCCGCTGTCCTCGGTGCTGCCCCAGCAGATCCCCGGCTGGAAGATCGCGGTCACCAAGAGCAAGCTGGCCAAGCCGCTGGAGGTGCACGGGCGGCAGGTCTCCGAGGCCGTCTCCAAGGTCACCTGGACCGCCGAGGACAAGGGCATCCAGCCGGGGTACATGCAGCAGTTCCCGGTCTCCATGGGCGCGCTGCCCGAGAACGCCGACCAGGTCGTCTTCAAGGCGATCCAGACGTACTCCAACAAGGAGGTCGTACGCTGGATCGAGGTCCAGGAGAAGGGCGCCGAGGAGCCCGAGAACCCGGCCCCGGTGCTCGAACTGTCCGACGCCTCCGACGGCCACACCCACGGCTCCTCCGCCGAGAACGCCTCCGAGGAGTCCGACGACGCCGAGGCCGCCGCCGCGACCGAGGCCTCCGACTCCTCCGGCGGCACCGACACCACCGCCCGCGTCCTCGGCATCGTCGGCATCGTGGTCGGCGCCGCCGGCGTGGCGTACGGCGTGCTCGCCGGCCGCCGGCGGCCGACCGCCGGCGACGCCTCCTGACGACAAGCCGTCCACGGTGGGCGCCGGAACACAGCGACCCGGCGCCCGCCGCACCTCACCACACCCGGGACCCATCTCCATGCGCAAGAAGACGTTCGCCGCGGCCGCCCTGTTCGCCGCGGCCACCCTCACCCTCTCCGCCTGCGGCAGCGGTGACAACGGCTCCAGCCCCGTCGCCGCCGTCGCCGAGGACGGCTCGCAGCAGGCCGCGACCGTGCTCGACCAGCCCTTCACCAAGCCGAACCTGGTCCTGACCGACACCCAGGGCAAGCAGTACGACCTCCGCAAGGAGACCGCCGGTCACCCGACGCTGCTGTACTTCGGCTACACGCACTGTCCGGACGTGTGCCCGCTGACGATGAGCAACATCGCCGTCGCGAAGAAGCAGCTGCCCGCGGCGGAACAGGACGACCTGCGCGTCGTCTTCGTGACCACCGACCCGGACCGCGACACCCCGGCCGCGCTCGGCGCCTGGCTCAAGGGCGTCGACCCGCAGGCGGTCGGCCTGACCGGGGACTTCACCACCATCCAGACCGCCGCCCGCACCCTCGGCATCTCCATCGAGCCGCCGCACAAGGACAAGAACGGCAAGACGGTCTCCACCCACGGCACCCAGGTCATCGCCTTCTCCCCGAAGACGAACGGCGGCTACCTCCTCTACGGCGAAGGCACCACGGTCGAGGAGTACACCAAGGACCTGCCCAAGATCGTCAAGGGGCAGAACCCGTGAGGCGGTTCGCTGTCTGCGCCGCCGCCGTCCTCACCGGCAGCCTCGTGCTGGCGGGCTGCGGCTCCGACGACGCCGCCGCCGACCTGTCGGTGAGCGCCGCCTACATGCCGCAGCCGATATCCGACTCCATGGCGGCCGGCTTCCTGACGATCACCAACGACGGCGGTACGAAGGACGAGCTGACCTCCGTCACGAGTGACGTCGCGGGCAGCGTCACCGTCCACGAGACCGTCGGCGGGGCCATGCAGGAGGCCGACTCCCTCGACGTGCCCGCCCACGGCCGGCTCGTGCTCGCCAGCGGAGGAAACCACCTGATGTTCGAGAAGCTGAAGCGCAAGCCGAGACAGGGCGAGAAGGTGACCGTGGAGCTGCACTTCGCCGAGTCCGGAACCGTCGAGGTCGAGATGCCGGTGGAAGCCGCCACCTACACCCCGAAGACCGGGCACTGAGGGAGGGACCGCCTTGACCCAGACCATCGCCCCCGGACTCCGTGGACCGGCCGGCGCCCCGGGATGTCGGCGGTCGGCCGACGCCTCCCGAGACGGCCGGTCGGCCGACGCTTCCGGCGGCCGCCGGTCGGCCGGCCGCCGGTCGGCCGTCGGCCCCGGAGCCCGCAGGACGGCAGGCGCTCCCAGGGTCCGTCTGCTGGTGCTGCTGTTCCTCACCGTCGTCGGCGCGCTCCTCGCCGGCGCCGGGCCGGCCTCCGCGCATGCCGCGCTGACCGGCAGCGATCCCGCCCAGGGGGCCGTGGTCGACAAGGCGCCCGCACAGGTGTCGCTGACCTTCTCCGAGCAGGTCTCGGCGAGCGGCGACTCGCTACGCGTCCTCGACCCCAAGGGCGCGCGCGTCGACACCGGAAAGCCGTCCAACGTCAGCGGTACGACCTATGCCGTGAAGCTGCACTCGGGGCTGCCCGACGGCACCTACACGGTGACCTACCAGGTGGTCTCCGCCGACAGCCACCCCGTCGCCGGCGCCTACACCTTCTCCATCGGCTCCCCCTCCGAGACCAGCGTCTCGGTGTCCGGCCAGGGCGCCGGCGGAGGGGTCGTCGGCGGGCTGTACGGCGTCGGGCGGTACGTGTCCTACGCCGGGTACATCGTCATGGTGGGCGGAGCCGCCTTCGTGCTGGCCTGCTGGCCGCGCGGAACCGGGGTGCGGGCCGTACAGCGGCTGGTGGTCTCCGGCTGGCTCGCGCTCACCGCGGCCACTCTGTTCCTGCTTCTCCTGCGCGGCTCCTACACCGGTTCCGGGAAGGTCGGCGACGTCTTCGACCTCGACCTGCTCGGGCAGGTCCTGCAGACGAAGACGGGCGCCGCGCTCGTCTCCCGGCTGCTGCTGCTCGCCGCGGCCGCGCTGTTCATCGCCGTGCTCTTCGGCGCCTATGACAAGCGGGAGGACGAGGAGAAGCGCGACCTGACCTTCGGGCTCGCCATCGGCGGCACGGTCGTGGCCGCCGGATTGGCCGCGAGCTGGGCGATGGCCGAGCACGCCTCGACCGGGCTGCAGCCGGGCATCGCGATGCCGGTGGACGTTCTCCACCTGCTGGCCGTCGCCGCCTGGCTGGGCGGGCTGGGCGCCCTCCTCGTGGCGCTGTACCGGTCGGCCACGCCGGTCGAGGCCTCGACCGTCCGCCGGTTCTCGCAGGTCGCCTTCGGCAGCGTCCTCACCCTGGTCGCGACCGGCGTCTACCAGTCGTGGCGCCAGCTCGGCTCCTGGTCCGCCTTCACCGACACCCGCTACGGGCAGCTTCTGCTCGCCAAGATCGGCTTGGTCGCGCTGCTCGTCGGCGTCGCCTGGATCTCGCGACGGTGGACGGGGCGACTGGCGGAGACGGGGGCGGCGACGTCCCTCGCCGGGAGTTCCGGTGGAGAGGCGGCGGACTCCGAGGACTCGAAGGACTTGACGCCTGCCGTCGGGGTCAGTGAGGCGGCTGCCGGCGAAGCCGGTGAGACGCCTGCCGACGGAGCCGCGGACCGAAAGGTCCCTGCGGCTGCCGCGTCCGGCGACGGCGAGCGCGCCGCGCAGCTCGCCCGGCAGCGGGCCGCCGTCCAGGCCGCGCGGCAGAAGCGACTGCGCGACGCCGACCCGAACCGCTTCGGCCTGCGCCGCTCGGTGCTCGCCGAGGCCGGCGTCGCCGTCGTGCTGCTCGCCGTCACCACCTCACTGACATCCACCGAGCCCGGCCGTACGGAGCAGGAGGCGAGGGCCGCAACGGCGGCCTCCACCTCGTCCGCCTCGGCCAGCTCAGGGGCCCTGACCCTCGACATGTCGTTCGACACCGGCGGCACCGACGGCCAGGGCGTCGTCAGCGTGGACCTCGACCCCGCCCGGACCGGTGCCAACGAGATGCACGTCTACGTCACCCGACCCAACGGCCGCGCCTTCGACGTCCCCGAGGTGAAGGTCGCCTTCACCCTCGAAGCGCAGAAGATCGGGCCGCTCCCCGTCGTCCCCGACCACATCACCACCGGCCACTGGTCGGCGAACGGAGTGCAGCTCCCCATGGCCGGCGAATGGAAGATCGCCGTGACCGTGCGCACCTCCGACATCGACCAGGCGACCGTCTCCAAGAACGCGCAGATCGGCTGAACCGCACCATGCCTGACCAGTCCATTTCGGCATCCCGCACCCACAGGCCCGCACCCGGGACCGCCCACGGAGCCGCACCGGGAACCGACCCCGGGACCGCCCCTGGCGAGCCCTCCGCTTCCGGGGGTCTGACCCGCCGGAAGCTGCTCGGCACCGCCGGCGCCACCGGGCTCGTCCTCGGTGCCGCGGGCGGGGCCGCCGGGTACGCCGCCGCGCCCGCACAGGCGACCCCGCTGTCGTCGATCGGGTCGGAGCAGGTGATGTTCCACGTGAAACATCAGCCCGGCATCACCCAGGGACTCCAGGCCCGCGGTCATCTCGTCGCCTTCGACCTCGCGGCCGGCGCGGGCCGCAAGGAGGCCGCCGCGCTGCTGCGCCGTTGGTCGGAGACGGCCCGGCGGCTGATGGCGGGCGAGGCGGCGCCGCATGACGACACGGACGTGGCCCGGGACGCCGGCCCGTCCTCGCTGACGATCACCTTCGGCTTCGGCCACAGCTTCTTCACCCGCACTGGCCTGGAGAAGCAGCGCCCTGTCTCTCTGGACCCGCTTCCCGCCTTCTCCTCCGACCAGCTCGACAAGTCCCGCAGCGACGGTGACCTGTGGGTGCAGATCGGCGCGAACGACGCCCTGGTCGCCTTCCACGCCCTGCGGGCGATCCAGAAGGAGGCGGGCAGCGCCGCCAAGGTCCGCTGGCAGATGAACGGCTTCAACCGCACGCCGGGCGCCACCGCCCACCCCATGACCGCGCGCAACCTCATGGGCCAGGTGGACGGCACCCGCAATCCCAAGCCGACGGACGCCGACTTCGACCAGCGGATCTTCGTGCCGGAGTCCGGTTCGAACGACCCTGCCTGGATGGCCCACGGCTCCTACGCCGTCGTACGCCGCATCCGCATGCTCCTCGACGACTGGGAGAAGCTGTCGGTCAAGGCGCAGGAGCAGGTCATCGGGCGCCGCAAGTCGGACGGGGCACCGCTGACCGGAGGCACCGAGACGACCGAGATGGACCTGGAGAAGACCGACGCCAACGGCGATCTCGTCGTCCCGCTCAACGCCCACGCCCGGATCACCCGTCCCGACCAGAACGGGGGCGCGGCGATGCTGCGACGGCCGTTCTCCTACCACGACGGCATTGACGCGGACGGGGTGCCGGACGCGGGGCTGCTGTTCATCTGCTGGCAGGCGGACCCGCTGCGCGCCTTCGTCACGGTGCAGCGGAAGCTTGACCGTGGGGACGCCCTGTCGAAGTACATCCGCCACGAGTCGAGCGGGCTGTTCGCGGTCCCGGGCGGGGCGGCGGAGGGGGAGTACGTGGGGCAGCGGTTGCTGGAGGGATGAGACGGGCCCCGGTCACACTGATTCACCCGGCTGAGCGGCCGGCGTGAGACTCGTGGGCCCGGTTCCGCGAGGGCCATTAGGGTGAGGTCATGCCAGCGAGCTACGCGTATCTCGGCCCCGAGGGCACCTTCACGGAGGTCGCTCTTCGCACCCTGCCCGAAACGGCCACCCGGCAGCTGATCCCGTACGTCTCCGTGCAGTCCGCCCTGGACGCCGTGCGCACCGGTGAGACCGAAGCCGCGTTCGTGCCCATCGAGAACTCCGTCGAGGGCGGGATCACCACCACCCTGGACGAGCTGGTCGCCGGCACCCCGCTGATGATCTACCGCGAGGTGCTGCTGTCTATCACCTTCGCGCTGCTGGTCCGGCCCGGCACCAAGCTGTCGGACATCAAGACGGTCACCGCCCACCCGGCCGCCCAGCCGCAGGTGCGCAACTGGCTGAAGGCGAACCTGCCGGACGCGGTCTGGGAGTCGGCCGCCTCGAACGCCGACGGCGCGCGCCTGGTCCAGGAGGGCCGCTACGACGCGGCTTTCGCGGGCGAGTTCGCGGCCGCCCGGTACGGCCTCGAGGCCCTGGAGACCCAGATCCACGACGCGGAGAACGCGCAGACGCGGTTCGTGCTGGTGGGCCGCCCCGCCCGGCCCGCGGCACCCACCGGGGCCGACAAGACGTCGGTCGTGCTGTGGCAGCGCGACGACCACCCGGGTGGTCTGCGGGACCTGCTCGGCGAGTTCGCCACCCGCGGGATCAACCTCATGGTGCTGCAGTCCCGGCCGACCGGCGCCGGCATCGGCAACTACTGCTTCTGCATCGACGCCGCGGGCCACATCTCCGACCGCCGGATGGCCGAGGCGCTCATGGGGCTCAAGCGGATCTGCCGCGACGTGCGTTTCCTCGGCTCGTACCCGCGCGCGGACGTGACCGCGGCCGACGTACGGGCTCCACTGCCCGGCACTTCGGACGAGGAGTTCGTGACGGCGGCGGACTGGGTGGCCCGCTGCCAGGACGGCCGCTTCTAGCTCCGGGCGCAGGCGGCTTCCAGCTCCCGGCGCAGGCCGCTTCCGGCCTGCGAAGGCAGGTTGCAACCCGGCCACGCCGCCGCTCGGTCGACACGTCCGGCGAAGGGCGGGTTCCACCTCGGCGAAGACAGGGTGTCGGCCCGGTGAAGGTGGGGTTTCGGCCGGTCCTACCTGCATATCTTCGTTATCCACAGAAGTTATCCACAGGGCGGCTTCTCGACCTGGGGACAAGTCGACAACGAAGTGCCATCCAGTCGACATATCGCCCTACAGGGCTCAACTGGGCCCTCATCCTGGCAGTTCACCCTTCGTCCACCCGTTTCCTTCGATCAATCCTTTGGGGCGACCCAATTCCACCCGAAAGTGGGTGCGGGATCGGTTTGACCAAGGAATTCACCGCAAGGTGAACAGGGATCACAGGGTGATCGGAATGATCGATTCCGATATCCACAGATCTTTCGCACAGCCTGTGGATAACTTATCGAGGTGTGGATTGCTGTGGACAACGGGGCACAAGTCCCGCTCCCGACAGGCGGATCGCGTCGGCGGGGCCGCACCGCGCAACCCCGCTCCAGCCGACCGGGCACCTCCGTTCCAGCCGGCCGCGGCACCTTCGTTCCAGCCAGTGGGACACCTTTATCGACCGAATGGAACACGCCGATACGCCCGGAGAACACTTACGGCAATTGCCCCATAGCGGAACGTAGGGCGTGTTCCGCAATAGTGAGTCGTGAGCCCGAACCCCGCACCGGTAGCCTTGAGCACGTGATTGACCTTCGCCTGCTCCGTGAGGACCCCGACCGTGTGCGCGCGTCCCAGCGCGCCCGTGGAGAGGATGTCGCGCTCGTCGACGCTCTCCTGTCTGCCGACGAGCGGCGCAGGTCGTCCGGCGTCCGCTTCGACGAGCTCCGCGCCGAGCAGAAGCAGCTCGGCAAGCTCATCCCCAAGGCCTCCGCGGACGAGAAGGCCGAACTGCTCAAGCGCGCCGAACAGCTCAAGGCCGACGTCAAGGCCGCCGACGCCGAACGCGACGCGGCCGACCACGAGACCCAGGAGCTGCTCCTCCAGCTCGGCAACCTCGTCCACCCCGACGTGCCCGTCGGCGGCGAGGAGGACTTCGCCACCCTGGAGACGCACGGCGAGATCCGCGACTTCGCCGCCGAGGGCTTCGAGCCCAGGGACCACCTGGAGCTCGGCCAGCTCCTCGGCGCGATCGACGTCGAGCGCGGCGCGAAGGTCTCCGGCTCCCGCTTCTACTTCCTCACCGGCGTCGGCGCGCTCCTGGAGCTCGCGCTGGTGAACGCGGCGATCGCCCAGGCGACGGCCGCGGGCTTCACCCCGATGCTCACCCCGGCGCTGGTGCGCCCCCAGTCCATGGCGGGCACCGGCTTCCTCGGCCAGGCCGCCCAGGACGTGTACCACCTCGACAAGGACGACCTCTACCTCGTCGGCACCTCCGAGGTCCCCCTCGCCGCGTACCACATGGACGAGATCATCGACGCCGAGCGCCTGCCGCTGCGCTACGCGGGCTTCTCCCCCTGCTTCCGCCGCGAGGCCGGTTCGCACGGCAAGGACACCAAGGGCATCTTCCGCGTCCACCAGTTCGACAAGGTGGAGATGTTCACCTATGTCACTCCCGAGGACTCGCAGGCCGAGCACCAGCGCCTGCTGGACTGGGAGAAGCAGTGGCTGACCTCGCTGGAGCTGCCGTTCCGCGTCATCGACGTCGCCACCGGTGACCTCGGCGCCTCGGCCGCCCGCAAGTTCGACTGCGAGGCGTGGATCCCGACGCAGGGCAAGTACCGCGAGCTGACCTCGACCTCGGACTGCACCGAGTTCCAGTCCCGCCGCCTGCAGATCCGGGTCCGCGAGGGCAAGCAGGTCCGTCCGCTGGCCACGCTCAACGGCACGCTGTGCGCCGTTCCGCGCACCATCGTGGCCATCCTGGAGAACCACCAGCAGGCCGACGGCTCCGTGCGGGTGCCCGAGGTCCTGCGTCCGTACCTCGGCGGCCGGGAGGTCCTGGAGCCGGTGGCCAAGTGAGCCAGGCCACAGAACAGGCGGCCGCCCCCGGCTTCCCCTACCGGCTGATCGCGACCGACCTCGACGGGACGCTGCTGCGCTCCGACGACTCGATCTCCCGGCGCACCCGTGACGCCCTCGCCGCGGCCACCGCGGCGGGGGCGGCCCACATCGTCGTGACCGGCCGCGCCGTCCCCTGGACCCGGCACATCCTCGACGACCTCGGCTACGACGGCCTCGCGGTCTGCGGCCAGGGCGCCCAGGTCTACGACGCCGGCGCGCACCGCCTGCTGACCTCGGTGACCCTGGACCGGCAACTGGCCGGGGTGGCGCTCGCCAAGATCGAGGCGGAGGTCGGCCCGCTGTACCTGGCCGCGAGCCGGGACGGGCTGGAAGGGGAGGTGCTGGTCGGCCCCGGTTACGCGGTCACCGGCAAGCTCCCGGCGACGCCGTTCACGGACGCGTCGGACCTCTGGACCGCCCCGCTGAACAAGATCTACATACAGCACCCGGACCTGTCGGACGACGAACTGGCCGAGGCGGCCCGCCAGGCCGCGGGCGGCTTCGTCACCGTCGCCATGGCCGGCGCCGGCATCGTGGAACTGCTTCCCCTCGGCCTGTCCAAGGCCACGGGCCTGTCCCTCGCCGCCCGCCGTCTCGGCATGAAGGCCGCCGACACGATCGCCTTCGGCGACATGCCCAACGACATCCCGATGTTCGCCTGGGCCGCCAGAGGCGTCGCCATGGCCAACGCCCACCCGGAACTGAGGGCGGTCGCCGACGAGGTGACGACCTCCAACGAGGAGGACGGCATCGCGGTGACCCTGGAGCGGTTGCTGGCCTGAGAACCGGGCTGCGGGCTGCGGGCTGCGGGCTGCGGGCTGCGGGCTGCGGGCTGCGGGCTGCGGGCTGCGGGCTGCGGGCTGCGGGCTGCGGGCTGCGGGGT
>NZ_JBIUBX010000018.1:0-177532 GCF_044548445.1 Streptomyces sp. NPDC052016 | reverse complement strand
AGCGGGCTGCGGGCTGCGGGCTGCGGGCTGCGGGCTGCGGGCTGCGGGCTGCGGGCTGCGGGCTGCGGGCTGCGGGCTGCGGGCTGCGGGCTGCGGGGCGCAACGACCGCCGCAGGTGATCGGACGCGCGGGAACCTGCGCGACCGGCCGCACCACTCCCGCACCACCCGAACGACCGCCCCGCCCTCTCCGCACCCCGGCCGCACCTCGGGCCCCTTCTCGGCCCACCCCGGCCAAGAAGGGGTCCGGTCCCAGTGACAACGTTCCGCGGAGGATGCACGGATCGAACGTGCGCGGGCTTTCCAGCCCGACCACGGCTTAGCAAGCCGGTGCCTTACCACTCGGCCAATCCTCCGGGTGGGCGGCCTCACGCGAGAGCGACATCGCGTGCTCGAAGCGGCCGCCCCGGGCAGCTCCCCGTGTGGGGCAAGCTCGACGGAGGGGTAACTACTCCGGAGCCCGCCGCGGGCTGCCCTGACGGGAACGGAACGGACTGCCGTGCATGGACATCGTCCCGCTCCTCTCCCAGTACCTGCCGCCGGAACCCTCACCGGCGCTGCGGACACAACCACTCTGCCCGCCGCACGAGTTGGACGCCACCGAATAAAACGCCCGTACGAGGAGCGGACCTTATCCGGTGGGCTCACGAGGAAGCCGTACGGGACCTACCGGCGCCGCCACCGCCGTCGGCGCTTGCTGAAGAACCAGCCCGCGGGCGGTTCGTCGGAGCGCCACGGCTGCGGCTCGGGCTCCTCGTCGCGCCAGCGGGCGGCCAGCATCCGGGCGCGGGCGGACGGCTCGGACGTCTCGGCGGCCCGTATGAAGTCCTCATCGAGGACGAGGTCGTCCCAGGTCCCGTCGGAGGCCCTCCCCGCGTGACCGCCCCCGGACGGCCCGTGACCGTGACCGTCCCCGGACCGGCCGTGGCCGTCCTCGTCCTCCCGGCCGTCGTACCCCGCCGCCTCGTCCGCCATCTCCGGCCTCCCAGCCGTTTTCCGGTCGTATCCCCTTCGCCCAGTGTGCCCGGGCGGAGATGAAGCCCCCGTCAAGAACCTTCCGCAGACGCCTACTCCTCGCCCGCCAGCGTCAGCGTGCGCAGCTTCTGTCCCGCGTACCAGGTGGCCAGCACCGTCACCGCGACCAGCAGGACCGTCGCCGTCGTCAGTCCGACGTCCGAGGAGATGAGCTCTCCGCCGGCGACCTTGTCGGCGACGGCCAGCGACCACTGCTGGACGCTGAGCGTGCGCGCGCCCGGCACCAGGGAGCCGAACAGCGCCTCCCAGACGAGGGCGTAGACGAGGCCGAAGACCACCGCGTGCCGGGACACCGTGCCCAGCAGCAGGAACAGTGCGGCGTAGGCGATCGAGGAGACCAGCGCGGCCACCGTGTAGGCGACGGCGATCTGCTGGCCGTTGCCGTTGAGGATGAAGCCCGCGATCAGCGTCGGCAGTGCCGAGAACACCATCGTCACCGCGATCGCCACGATCAGCTTGGTGAAGATGATCGTGGGCCGCTTCAGCGGCTTGGACAGCAGGTACACCACGGAGCCGTCGTCGATCTCCGGGCCGATCGCGCCCGTGCCCGCGATGACGCCGATGATCGGCACCATGGTGGCGAGCGCGAGCCCGCCCAGCAGGTCGGACGCCGTCTGGTCGTCGGCGCCGGTCAGGCCGCGCACGACCACCGAGATGGCGATGAGCAGCAGCGGCAGTGCGCCGAGGATGAGGGCCCGTCGGCGGCCGAGCAGGGCCCGGTAGGTGAGCCGGGCGACAGTGGGGTCGTACATCTTCGGCCTCCTACGCCGCGACCAGGTAAGAGAAGACGGACTCGAGGGACTCGTCGGACGGCGAGACCGTGAGCAGGCGGATGCCGTGATCGCGCGCCACCCTCGGCAGCAGCGCGGTGAAGCGGCCGAAGTCGACGGCCTGGATGCGCAACGCGCCCTCGGCGAGGTCGACCTCGATGCCGGAGGTCGACGGGTCGGCGATCAGCGCGGCCGCGAGGGCGCGGTCGTCGCTGGAACGCACCAGGTAGCGGTGCGGGCGGTCGGTCATCAGGCGGCGGATCCTGCGGAAGTCACCGCTGGCCGCGTGGCGTCCGGCGACGACGACCTCGATGTGCCGGGCGAGTTGCTCGACCTCTTCGAGGATGTGCGACGAGAAGAGCACCGTGCGGCCCTCGTCGCCCATGCGCCGCAGCAGGTCCATGAGCTGCATGCGCTGGCGCGGGTCCATGCCGTTGAAGGGCTCGTCGAGCAGCAGCAGGGACGGGTCGTGGACCAGGGCGCTCGCCATCTTCACGCGCTGGCGCATGCCCTTGGAGTACGTGGCGATCTTGCGGTCCTGGGCGTACTCCATCTCGACCGTGGCCAGCGCCCTCTGGGCGGCCTTGGCGCCCAGGCCGTGCAACTCGGCGTTGGCGACGACGAACTCGCGGCCGGTGAGGAAGTCGTACATCGCCTCGCGCTCGGGGACGACGCCGATGTGCTTGTAGATCTGCTCGTTCCGCCACACCTGCTGTCCGTCCAGGGTGACAGTGCCGGTGGAGGGGGCGAGGAAACCGCCCATCATGTTGATCAGGGTGGACTTCCCGGCACCGTTGGGGCCGAGCAGGCCGGTGACGCCGGGGCCGATGGTCATGGTGATGTCGTTGACGGCGACCACGTTGCCGAACCAGCGGGAGACGTGGTCGAGGGAGAGCGTGGTCACAGTCCCACCTTCCGGTAGCGGCGCATCAGGAGGCCGTAGCTGGCGGCGATCAGGCCCAGGGCGACGAGGACGTAGACCACGCCTTCGCCGTGGGACGGGCCGACCCCGCCCGGGAAGGCGGAGGTGGCGCCGAGGAACGCCGTCTGCAACCCGTCGATGAGCGTGATCGGTGAGAAGAGGCCTATCCACGGGATCGCGCTGGTGCTGCCCTGGGCGTCGGCGATGGCCTGGAGCGTGGAGACCGCGCCGTAGGAGATGGTCAGGACGGCGATGACCGCCGCGATGCCGAATCCGCGGCGCGGGGTGACCGCGGCGATGACCAGGCCGAGGCCGGCGAGGAGCAGGGAGAGCAGGGTCACGGAGACCAGTCCCTGGGCGAACCCCTTGGTCTGGTCGGCGAAGTCGAGCTTGGCCAGCAGGGCGCCCACGTAGAGCACGAGCAGGGGTGCGGCGGTGAGGAGGAACAGCGCCGAGGCGAGCGCGGCGAACTTGGCGCGTACGTAGTCGGCGGTCTCGATCGGCCGTGAGAAGTACAACGGCACGGTTTTGAAGCGCAGGTCGCGGGAGACGGACTGGGGCGCCTGGGAGGCGACGTACAGGCTGATGACGGCCTGCATGAAGAGCGCGTACTCCGTGTAGTCCACGGGCAGCTTGCCGGCCTTCGTGGCGACCGCGACGGCGACCATGATGGCCGCGGGCACGCACATCACCACGAACAGCAGCATGGGCAGCACCTTGGACTTCACCGAGCGGCCGAGGCCGTAGGCGCCGCGCAGGGACTGCGAGTAGAGGGAGCGGCGGGCGTAGGAGCGGCCCAGGCGAGGGCCGTCGTAGTTGCGGTAGCCGATGTTGTGGATACGGGTCTGGTCACCCGACGGGGTGGTGACGGAGTGCTCAACCGCCATGGCCGACGGCCTCCTTCCGCTGCTCGTCGCTGTCCCTGAAGACTTCGGAGATGTGGTGCCGGCGCTGCTCCATGCGGACCAGGCCGAGGCCGAGGTCGGCGACCACGTCCCGGACGAGGTCGTACGTCTCCTCGCCCTGCGCGGTCAGCAGCAGGATGTGGCCGGCGCCCGGCAGTCCGCCGTCGGCGTCGAGGACGTCCACCCCGCGCGCGTGGAGCGCCTCGCGCACCGCGCGGGTGCCGTCGGGGTGCTCGTCGGTGTCGGTGACCTCGATCGCGAGGGTGGTGGTGGTCTGGGTGAAGTCGGTGGTGGAGCTGGAGCGCAGGAGCTTGCCTCCGTCGATGACCACGACGTGGTCGCAGGTGCGCTCCAGTTCGCCCAGCAGGTGGGACGTGACCAGGACCGAGATGCCGAAGTCGGTGTGGATGCGGCGGATCAGGCCCAGCATCTCGTCGCGGCCGACCGGGTCGAGGCCGTTGGTCGGCTCGTCCAGGAAGACCAGCTGCGGGTCGTGGACGAGGGCCTGGGCGAGCTTCACGCGCTGCTTCATGCCGGTCGAGTAACCGCCGATGGGGCGGTAGCGCTCCTCGTACAGGCCGACATGGCGCAAGGTGTCCGCGGTGCGCTCGCGGGCGGCCGTCGGCGGCAAGCCGGACATCCGCGCCATGTGCACGACGAACTCGGTGGCCGAGACGTCGGGCGGCAGGCAGTCGTGCTCCGGCATGTAGCCGACGCGCTCACGGATGGCGGCACCCTTGGTGGCCACGTCGAGGCCGAGCACCTCGGCGCTGCCCTCCGTGGCGGGCGAGAGACCCAGGAGGATCTTGATCAGGGTGGACTTGCCGGCGCCGTTGGCACCGACGAGTCCGGTCACACCGGGTCCGATGTCCACGGACAGCCGGTCGAGCGCGGTCACCCGGGGGAACCGCTTGCTCAGGCTTTCGGTCGCGATCACAGTCACATCGTCGAAGGTAGTGACGCACGCCACGGAAATCGTCAGACCTCAGAGCCGTCTTCGCCTCAGACCTCAGATGTACGGGACCGTAGGGGATCCCCTGCTTGAGGGCTACGGGACGTGATCGAGGGCTCGGCGGACGGCCCTATTGACGCTCTCTCTAACAAGTGCCAGATTCGGCGAGGTCAAGTTACGGACACGTACCGCAGTCAGGCCGGGCCGGCCGGGACGAGGTGGCATGGCGAGGGCAGACACCGGCGAACTCTCCCCCGGCCCGCGCGGCTTCCGCCCTGCGAGGCGCCTCGCCGACTACTGCGCCGAGGCGGTGGCGGCCCGGCCGGAGCCGGAGTCACAAAGCGCGAGCCACGCGGACCCGGCGCCCCTTCTCCGACCACCCTCCGCGGCCGGGCCTGCGGGCGGCGAACCCCACCTCGGTCTCCGGGGCGTCGGGGCATCGGGGCATCGGGGCATCGGGGCATCGGGGCGAGGTTCGCGGACCTCCTGGTCGTCACGGACTCCGGAGACTGCCGGGAAAAACGCCCTCTGGCTGGACGACGACCTGCCGCACGTGCGGTGCTGGGAGGAGGAGACCACGGAATCGACCGCTGAGGTGACGGCGAAGGCGACGGAGGACGGAAGGGCGGAGGCGAAGTGACGATGCTGGAGCGTGCGCGCGAGCGCCGGGTGCGGACCGGCGGTGTCGACCTGTGCGTGGTCGAACTGGGAGACCCCGGGCGGCCGACGGTCGTCCTGGTGCACGGCTACCCGGACAGCAAGGAGGTGTGGTCCGAGGTCGCGTCCCGGCTTGCCGACCGCTTCCACGTGGTGCTCTACGACGTGCGCGGCCACGGCCGTTCCACCGCCCCCCGGCCGCTGCGGGGCGGGTTCACCCTGGAGAAGCTGACCGACGACTTCCTGGCGGTCGCGGACGCGGTCAGCCCCGGCCGGCCGGTGCACCTGGTGGGCCACGACTGGGGATCGGTCCAGGGCTGGGAGTTCGTCACGGTCGGGCGCACCCGGGGCAGGATCGCCTCCTTCACGTCCCTGTCCGGCCCCTCCCTCGACCACTTCGGTCACTGGATCAACGAGCGCCTGCGGGGGGTGAGTCCGCGCCGGGTCGGCCAACTCCTCGGCCAGGGCGCCAGGTCCTGGTACGTGTACCTGCTGCACACGCCCGCCCTGCCGGAACTCGCCTGGCGCGGCCCCCTCGGCAAGCGTTGGCCGAACCTCCTGCGGCGACTGGAGAAGGTTCCCCACGACGACTACCCGACGCTCTCCCTCCCCAACGACGCGGCCCACGGTGCCTGGTTGTACCGCGACAACGTGCGGGCCCGGCTGCGCCGCCCACGCACCGACGCGCACGCGCACACGCCCGTGCAGCTCGTCACGCCTCTCGATGACGCCTACCTGTCGCAGCGGCTGTACGACGAACTGGAGCGATGGGTACCGCAGTTGACGCGGCGGACGATCGCGGCGAAGCACTGGGTGCCGCGTACCCGACCCGATCAGTTGGCCTCGTGGATCGCGGAGTTCGTCTCGTCGGTGGAGGGAAAAGGGGCCGCCGCGGACCACGGTGAGATGCGTCGTGCGCCGTCCAGGACGACCGGTCCGTACGCCGAACGCTTCGGCGGTCAGCTCGTGTTGGTCACCGGGTCGGGCAGCGGCATCGGGCGGGCCACGGCGTTCTCCTTCGCGGAAGCCGGCGCGCGCGTGATCGCGGTCGACCGGGACGCGGAGAGCGCGGCGCGCACCGCCGAGATGTGCCGTCTGGCCGGCGCGCCCGAGGCCTGGGCGGAGACCGCGGACGTCTCCGACGAGCAGGCGATGGAGAAACTGGCGGCCCAAGTCCTGGCAGAGCACGGCGTGGTGGACGTGCTGGTGAACAACGCCGGTATCGGCCTGTCGGGCTCCTTCTTCGACACGACGACCGCCGACTGGCGCGCTGTGCTGGACGTCAACCTGTGGGGCGTCATCCACGGGTGCCGGCTCTTCGGCCGGCAGATGACCGAGCGCGGCCAAGGCGGCCACATCGTCAACATCGCCTCGGCAGCCGCCTTTCAGCCGACCAGGGCACTCCCGGCGTACGGCGCCTCCAAGGCGGCTGTTCTGATGCTCAGCGAGTGCCTCCGGGCCGAACTGGCCGGACAGGACATCGGTGTTACGGCGATCTGCCCCGGTCTGGTGAACACCGGCATCACGTCCACCGCGAGGTTCGTCGGGGTCGACGCGGACGAGGAGAAGCGCCGCCGACAGCGCGCCACACGTATGTACGGGATGCGCAACTACCCGCCGCAAAAGGTCGCCGACGCGGTTCTCCGGGCAGTGGTCCGCAATGAGGCGGTGGTCGCGGTGACACCGGAGGCTCGTGCCGCGTACATCCTGTCTCGTTATGTCCCAGGTGTCTTGAGGCGGTTGGCGCGGATGAAACCGCTCCTGTAGGGCGGTTGGCAGCGGTTGCTTGTCCGTCCACTCAACCGGCGGTCCCGCCCGGCAGCTTGAACCACATTTCTGCAAGGTGCGTGTATCCCACCGCTGTTGCTCAACTGCACCAACGCCGCGCGCCGTTGTCCACAGACACGCCAACTAGTCTGTGGATAACTACAGTTGCTTGTGGAACAAACATCGGCGGCAAAAGAAATGCGTGAGCCGTGTCTCTCCCGTCATGCTGGGCAGATGGACGAAAGACGCACCGTTAAGGTGTCGAAGTACCTCTCGAAGCATCTGCGCCACCAGCCCGAGCGCATCGGCCTGACCCTCGACGAGGGTGGCTGGGTCGAGATCGACACACTGATGGCGGCCGCCGCGGCCCACGGCTTCCCCATCACCCCGGAAGAGCTGGACCACGTGGTGGCCACCAACGACAAGAAGCGCTTCGCGATCGAGGGCACCCGTATCCGCGCGAGTCAGGGCCACAGCATCGAGGTGGACCTCGGTCTACCCCCGGCGACCCCGCCGCCGTACCTCTACCACGGGACCGTGGGACGCTCCCTGGACGCGATCCGAGCCGAAGGGCTGCGGCCCATGGACCGGCACGACGTGCACCTCTCGGCCGACCGTGAGACGGCGACCAGGGTCGGTGCCCGCCGAGGCCGGCCGGTGGTCCTCTCCGTGGACGCGGAAGCCATGCACCGCGACGGGCACGTCTTCCACGTCAGCGCGAACGGGGTGTGGCTGACGAAGGCCGTACCGCCGGGATACCTGCGTTTTCCCGACCCGCACTGAGCCGTTGTTCGGCATGATCGCCGTCATGGATCACCTCCCCACCACCGAGGCCGCCGTCATCGCGCTCCGCGCCATCGCCGCCGAATACGGACTCGCCATCGAGGTCACCCATGACATCGGCGCCGACCAGACCTCCCGCCGCACCACCGCGGGCGTCGGCGTCACCACCGACCCGGACGGGTCCCTGCCTCACGAGGCATACGTCGAGCTGGGCGGCCGGCCACACGTCAGCGTGCGGCTCTACCCCGACGACGACGCGCTGATCACGGTCGACGGCGTGGAGTGTCCCGACGTGGCCCGCGACGACGTCCCCGCCTTCCTCCGCTCGCTCTACGACGGCCACGCCTGGGTCAAGTCCCGCCGCTTCCCGCCGAGCGAGTGCTTGATGGTGCCGCTGCCGGGCGACCGCGTGCACAAGGAGTTCATTCTGGTCGGCCTCAGCCCGTGGCTGGCCGGACGCGCGCGGTGACGGTTTCACGTGAAACACGGTCGACCACATACGCTCGATGACATGAGTCTGCGACTGAGCACCGTGATCCTCCCGTACCGTCGCTGGAACGAGGGCGGCCGTGCGGCATGGACGCGCGCCGAGCAGCTCGGCTTCCACACCGCGTACACCTACGACCACCTGTCCTGGCGCAGCTTTCGCGACGGCCCCTGGTTCGGTGCCATCCCGACCCTGACCGCCGCCGCTTCCGTCACCGACCGTCTGCGTCTCGGCACGCTGGTGACCTCGCCGAACTTCCGGCACCCCGTGACCCTCGCCAAGGAACTGATCTCCCTCGACGACATCTCCGGCGGTCGCCTCACCCTGGGTATCGGCGCGGGCGGCACCGGCTTCGACGCCACCGCCCTCGGTCAGGAGCCATGGACCCCGCGCGAGCGCGCCGACCGCTTCGCGGAGTTCGTGCCCCTGCTCGACCGGCTGCTCACCGAGAGCTCGGTCTCCTACGAGGGCGACTTCTACGCGGCACACGAGGCGCGCAACATCCCCGGCTGTGTCCAGCGGCCCCGGCTGCCCTTCGCCGTCGCCGCGACCGGCCCGCGCGGGCTGAGGCTCGCGGCCCGGCACGGACAGGCCTGGGTGACCACCGGCGACCCCAAGCTGTACGAGAACGGCACATCTGAGCAGTCGGTGCAGGCCATCCGCGGCCAGGTCGAGAAGCTGACGGACGCCTGCGTGGCCCTCGGACGGGGAGTCCACACCCTCGACAAGATCCTGCTCACCGGTTTCACCCCGGAACGTGGCCGTCCGCTGGAGTCGCTGGACGCCTTCGTCGACTTCGCGGGCCGTCACCAGGACCTCGGCTTCACGGAGCTCGTGATCCACTGGCCGATCCCGGACTCCGACTTCGCGGCGGACGAGAAGGTCTTCGAGTGGATCGCCATGGAGGCCCCGGCGCAGCTGCGCTGATCTCGCCGGTCAGCCGCCCGTGTCTCATCTGTGCGGACACCCGCACGGCCGTGCGGGTGTATACGGGAGAATGGCGCGGTGACCTCAGCGACTCGACAGCCCGAGACCCCGGCCGCCGCCCTCCCGCCGCGCCTGATCGCCACCGACCTCGACGGCACCCTGCTGCGCGACGACAAGTCCGTGTCGCCGCGCACCGTCGCAGCCCTGGCAGCCGCCGAGGAGGCGGGCATCGAGGTCTTCTTCGTCACCGGCCGCCCGGCTCGCTGGATGGACGTCGTCAGCGATCATGTCCACGGACACGGCCTGGCCATCTGCGGGAACGGCGCCGCCGTGGTCGACCTGCACGGCGGCCCCGGCAGCCACCGGTTCGTGAAGGTGCGCGAACTGGCCAGGGAGAACGCGCTGGACGCGGTACGTCTCCTGCGCGAGGCGGCCCCCGGAACGATGTACGCCGTCGAGCAGACCTACGGCTTCCACCAGGAGCCGGAGTATCCCAAGATGCACATGGAGATCCCGGACTCCCTCGCGCCGGCCGAACAACTGCTGGCACCGGACGCCCTCGGGGGCGACGAGCCCGTGCTCAAGATCCTCGCCTTCCACCCCACGCTCGACCCCGACGCCTTCCTCACCCTCGCCCGGCTGGCCATCGGCGACCGGGCCAACGTCACCCGCTCCAGCCCCAGCGCCCTGCTGGAGATCAGCGGCCCCGACGTCTCGAAGGCCAGCACGCTCGCCCTGTGCTGTGCCGAGCGCGGCATCTCCCACGAGGAGGTCGTCGCGTTCGGGGACATGCCGAACGACGTCGAGATGCTCACCTGGGCGGGCCGGTCGTACGCCATGGGCAACGCGCACCCGGATGTGATCGCGGCGGCCTCCGGGCAGACGGTCGCCAACAACGAGGACGGGGTCGCCGTCGTCATCGAGCAGTTGCTCGCCGAGCGGCTGGAGTCCTCCCGCTAGATCAGCCGACGGGGGCCCCACGCGCCGCCAGCCACGGCACCGGGTCGATCGCCGAACCATAATCCGGTGTGACCCGCACCTCGAAGTGCAGGTGCGGTCCGGTGGAGTTTCCGCTGGTGCCGGACTGCCCGATCCACTGCCCGGTGACCACTCTGTCGCCCGGGTCGACGGCGACGGACGCGAGGTGGGCGTACTGCGTGTAGTAGCCGCCGGCGTGCTCCAGTACGATCTCGATCCCGAACGCGCCGCCGCACAACACCCGCACCACGCGCCCCGCGCCGACCGCTCTCACGGGCGATCCGATCGGCAGCGCGAAGTCCTGCCCGGAGTGCCGGCTCGCCCAGTGCGCACCACCGCTGCCGAAGCTCGCCGACAGGACATAGCCCTCGACGGGCGGGACCCACTGCCGCGTGAGGCCGGCCGATGCCTGGTCGAGCCGGACGGCACCACGGCAGGAACCGGCCGCGACCGAGGCGTCCGCCTGCCCCTGCAACTGCCACCGCGCCTGTTCCAGCTTCTGCTCGACGTCGTACTTCAACGCGGCCATGTCCGCGTTGCGCTGATCGAGCACCCGCCGGGCCGCGGCAGCCTCCGCCTCGTCGGCGGCCAGCCGCGCCTCGGCCCGCCGACTCTTGTCGATCGCACCGGCCACGGCCACATTCGCCCTGGTGAGGACACGCTGACTCCGCATCAAGTCGTCGAGACTGCGGGCCAGGATGAACTGGGCGGCTACCGGCAGAGCGCCGCTGCCGCGGTACTGGGCGCGCGCGATACGACCCAGGTCGTCGCGCAGGCGATCGATCTCCTGACGCTTGCGGTCGAGGCGTTCCTCCAGGCGCTGGGCCTTCACCCGTTGCGCCTCCGCAGCGAGCCGCGCCTCCTGGTACCGCCCCGCGGCCACGGCCGCCTCCTCGTACAGACGTATCACTTGTGAACTGATCCCGGCATCCGAGGCGGAGCCGTCGAAGAGCCGCCCGTCGGCGGCAGCGGGGCGTGCCGTGAGCAGCGTGGCCGCGCAGAGCAGGGCCGGAACGAACAGAGGATGACAGTGAGGTGAGCGCATGTCAGCGATCGTGTCGCGGCCGCCCGGTGCGAGTCCTGTTCAAGTCGTACGCCTGGGGGACCGTCCGCCCCGAATGGCTCAGCACCGCCGCGGCCGGCCGGTCACCGCGCCGCCACCAGCTCTTCCGCCGCCGCCTCCCGCTCGAGCATCCTTCGCAACGGCCCTTCCGCGGCGGCCAGCTCCGCGTACGAACCGCGCTGCACGACCCGTCCCTCGTCCAGCACGACCACCTCGTCCACCGCCTGCAGACCGGCCAGCCGGTGGGTGATGAGCAGGGTCGTACGGCCCTCGGTGGCGGCCAGCAGGTCGGTGGTGAGCGCGTCCGCGGTCGCCAGGTCGAGGTGTTCGGCAGGCTCGTCCAGCACCAGGACGGGGAAGTCGGCGAGCAGTGCACGGGCCAGTGCGAGCCGCTGTCGCTGTCCGCCGGACAACCGGGCCCCGTGCTCACCGACGAGCGTGTCGAGCCCGTCGGGCAGGCTGTCGGCCCACTCCAGCAGCCGGGCCCGCGCCAGGGCGTCCCGTAGCTCGCGCTCCGACGCGTCCTTCCTCGCCAGGAGCAGGTTCTCGCGGACCGAGCTGTCGAAGAGGTGCGCATCCTGCGCACACAGCCCGATCGACCGCCGCACGTCGTCGCCGTCGAGGGCGTACGCGTCGACGCCGGCCAGTGTGTACGAACCCGCGTCCGCGTCCAGGAACCGCAGCAGCACCTGCGCGAGCGTCGTCTTGCCGGAGCCGGAGGGGCCCACGACGGCGATCCGGCGCCCTCGCTCCAGGGTCAGGTCGACGCCGGCGAGCGCGTCCCGGTCCTGCCCGGTGTACCGGGCGGCCAGCCCCTTGACGACGAGCGGGAACGGCGACGTGGGCGCCTGCCGGGGCCGCTTCGGCTCGCGCACCGGCTCGGGGGAGTCGAGGACCTCGTACACCCGCTCCGCGCTCCTGCGCACCCGTTGGCGGTACTGGACGGCCAGCGGCAGCCCGAGTACGGCCTCGAAGGCAGCGAGCGGGGTGAGGACGACGACGGCCATCGTCACACCGCCCAGCCGCCCGTCGACGACGGCCTGTGCCCCCACGAGGGCGGCCGCCGCGACGGTCAGACCGGAGACGAGTGCGGTCAGCCCGTCGCCGAGTGCGGTGGCGGTGGCGGTGCGGGAGGCGATCCGGGTGAGCACGGCGTCGGCCGCCCGCACCTCGGCCGTGCGGACGGGCAGCGCACCGGCGACGGTCAGCTCGGCCGTTCCGGTGAGCAGGTCGGCGGTACGGGTGGCGAGCACGCCGCGGGCGGGGGCGAGCCGCCGCTCGGCGCGGCGTGCCACGATGCCGGTGACCAGCGGGACCCCCACGCCGGCCGCGAGCAGCCCCACCGCGAGCACGGCCCCGGCCTCGGGCAGCAGCCACGCGGTGAACGCGACGGAACCGGCCGAGACGACGGCGGCGGCGCCGACGGGCAGCAGCCAGCGCAGCCAGTAGTCCTGCAGGGCGTCCACGTCGGCGACGAGCCGCGTCAGCAGGTCCCCGCGGCGCGTCGTGCGCAGCCCTGCGGGCGCCAGCCGCTCCAGCCGGCGGTAGACGGCGACCCGGGTGTCGGCGAGCATCCGCAGCACGGCGTCGTGCGACACAAGCCGTTCGGCGTACCGGAACACCGCACGTCCGATACCGAAGGCCCGCGTCGCCGTCACGGCCACCATCAGGTACAGCACCGGCGGCTGCTGCGAGGCCCGCGAGATGAGCCAACCCGAGGTGGCCATCAGGCCGACGGCGCTGCCGAGGGCGAGGCTGCCGAGCAGCAGCGCGAAGGCGAGCCGGCCACGCCGGGCACCGGCCATCGCGCGGACCCGCGCGAGGACACCGCCCGAGGCCGCCTCGAGCGGCATCTCCCGTTCGGACGAGAGGGCGAAGAGCTTTTCCTGCGAGGTCGCGACGGGCACTTCCTGCGCGGTGACGAGGGCCGTTTCCTCCCTCGGCGTGAAAGCGCGCTGGGGTACGACCTCGACGCGTCCGCGGGTCCCGGCCTCCGCCGGCCGGACCTGCCGATCCGCCTCGGCCAGACGCACCACCCGGTCCGCCACCGCCAGCAGAGCCGGCCGGTGCACCACCAGCAGCACGGTCCTTCCGGCCGCGAGCCGCCGTACGGCCGCCACGACCTCGGCCTCGGTCTCGCCGTCCAGGGCGGCCGTCGGTTCGTCCAGCAACAGCACCGGTCGATCGGCGAGGAACGCGCGAGCCAGTGCGAGCCGCTGCCGCTGGCCGGCGGACAGCCCGGCTCCGTCCTCGCCGAGCACCGTCCGGTCCCCGGCAGGCAGCGCGTCCACGAACTCCAGCGCCCCCGCGTCCGCCAGTGCCCGGCGGACGGCGGCGTCATCGGCGTCGGGGCGCGCCAGCCGCACGTTCTCGGCGATCGTCCCGGCGTACAGGTGCGGATGCTGCGGCACCCATGCGATGCGGGACCGCCACTGCTCCAGGTCGAGGCCGGTGAGATCGACTCCCCCGACCCGGATCCGGCCCTCGGTGGGCCGCACGAACCCCAGGAGCGCGTTCAGCAGGGTCGACTTGCCCGCGCCGCTCGGGCCGACGATCGCGACCGTCTCCCCTGGCTTCACGGTGAAGGACACACCGTCAACGGCGTCGGCGGACCGTCCGGGGTAGCGGACCGTCACGTTGTCGAAGGCCACGCCGCCCGTCGGAACCGCACCCGCGCCCGACGCCGGCAGCGGCGTCTCCAGCACGGCGAAGATCTCCTCGGCCGCCGCGAGCCCTTCGGCGGCCGCGTGGTACTGCGCCCCGACCTGCCGCAGCGGCAGATAGGCCTCCGGAGCGAGCACGAGAATGACCAGGCCGGTGTACAGGTCCATCTCGCCGTGGACGAGTCGCATGCCGATCGTCACGGCGACCAGTGCCACCGAGAGCGTCGCGAGCAACTCCAGCGCGAACGACGAGAGGAACGCGATCCGCAGCGTCCGCATGGTCGCCTGCCGATACTCACCTGTGATGCGCCGGATCGACTCCGCCTGTGCCTTGGCCCGCCCGAACACCTTCAGCGTGGGCAGCCCCGCCACCACGTCCAGGAAGTGTCCCGACAACCTGGTCAGCAGCCGCCACTGACGGTCCATCCGCGATTGCGTGGCCCAACCGATCAGCACCATGAAGACCGGGATCAGCGGCAGGGTGCCGACGATGATCGCGGCCGACACCCAGTCCTCGGTCACGATACGCGCCAGCACCGCCACCGGCACGACCACCGCCAGCCCCAACTGCGGCAGATAGCGCGAGAAGTAGCCGTCGAGGGCGTCCACGCCACGCGTCGCAAGGGCGACCAGCGAACCGGTCCGCTGTCCGCTCAACCACCCTGGACCGAGCTGCGTGGCACGCTCCACCAGCCGACCCCGCAGTTCCGACTTCACGGCAGCGCTCGCGCGGTGCGCGGCAAGCTCGGTGAGCCAGGACACCAGAGCACGGCCGATCGCCACGGCCACCAACAGCAGCAGGGGCGTGTGGAGTGCGGATGCCGACAGTCCCTGCTGGAAGGCGCCGACCACCACTTCGGCGATGAGCATCGCCTGCGCGATGACCAGCGCCGCGCCGAGGGCGCCCAGACCGACGAGCCCCATCAGGAAGAGGCGGGTGGCGCGGGCGTATCGGAGCAGACGCGGGTCGATCGGTTTCACGTGAAACACACCCTCTTCTCAAGGGGCATGTTTCACGTGAAACATGCCCCAACTCGGACTCAGTGCGCGGGCTCAGCGATGTGCTGCGTACCGATCCGCTTGCGGAACACCCAGTAGGTCCACCCCTGGTAGAGCAACACGAGCGGCGTGGCCACGCCCGCACACCAGGTCATGATCTTCAGGGTGTACGGACTCGACGAGGCGTTGGTCACCGTGAGGCTCCAGTCCTCGTTGAGCGTCGACGGCATGACGTTCGGGAAGAGCGTCAGGAAGAGCATCGCCACCGCGGCCACGATGGTGACGCCGGACAGTGCGAACGACCAGCCTTCTCGCCCTGCCTGGTTCGCCATGAGCGCCGCGACCAGGGCGGCAACCGCCACGGCCAGCGCGACGAGGCTCTTGGCGTCACCACTGTCGACCTGCGTCCACAGCAGGAAGAGCAGGGCGAGCACGGCGGCCACCAGGCCGACCTTGGTCGCCAGCTTCCGTGCCCTCTCCCGGATGTCGCCGACCGTCTTGAGAGCCGTGAACACCGCGCCGTGGAAGGTGAACAGCGTCAGGGTCACCAGTCCGCCGAGCAGCGCGTACGGGTTGAGCAGGTCCCCGAGTCCACCGACGTACTCGAAGTTGCGGTCGATCTTCACGCCCCGCACGATGTTGCCGAACGCCACACCCCACAGGAACGCCGGGAGAAGCGAGGTCCAGAAGATCGCGTGCTCCCAGTTGCGCTGCCAGTTCTCCTCCGGCCGCTTCACCCGGTACTCGAAGGCGACACCGCGCACGATGAGGCAGACCAGGATGAGCAGCAACGGCAGATAGAAGCCGGAGAAGAGCGTGGCGTACCACTCCGGGAAGGCCGCGAAGGTCGCACCGCCCGCCGAGAGCAGCCACACCTCATTGCCGTCCCAGACGGGCCCGATGGTGTTGATGAGCACCCGCCGCTCGGGCCGGTTGCGGGCGAGCAGCTTGGTGAGGACGCCGACCCCGAAGTCGAAGCCCTCCAGGAAGAAGTAGCCGGTCCACAGGACGGCGATCAGGACGAACCAAACGTCGTGCAGTTCCATGACGATGCAGCTCCCTCGGCCTAGTACGAGAAGGCCATCGGCTTGTCGGCGTCACGGGGCTCGCCGCCGATCTTCGTGGGCGGGTTGAGGTCGGCCTCCGTGAGCTCGGGCGGGCCGGCCTTCACGTACTTCACCAGCAGCTTGACCTCGACGACGGCGAGGATGGCGTACAGAGCGGTGAAGGTGATCATCGAGGTGAGGACCTCGGCCTGGGTGACACCGGGGGAGACGGCGTCCCGGGTCTGCATCACTCCGTACACGACCCACGGCTGGCGGCCCATCTCCGTGAAGATCCAGCCCCACGAGTTGGCGATCAGCGGGAAGGCCATGGTCCAGAGCGCCAGGAGCCAGTACAGCCGGCTGAGCCTCGCCCCGAGCGGCTTCTTCAGCAGCACCAGATGCGGCACCTCGTCCTCGCCCGTCCGCAGGGCAGCCGGCAACAGGAACTTCTTCCGTGTCAGCCACAGGCCCAGCAGGCCGAGGGAGAAGGAGGCCATACCGAAGCCGATCATCCAGCGGAAGCCCCAGTAGGCGACGGGGACGATGGGCTTGTAGTCACCGGGGCCGAACTTCTCCTGCAGTGCCTCATTGGTGTCGTTGATGCCGGGCACGTACGACTCGAAGTCGCTGTGGGCGAGGAAGGACAGCAGTCCGGGTATCTCCAGGGCCACCTTGTTGTGCCCCTTGTCGACATCCCCGTAGGCGAACACCGAGAACGGCGCCGGCTGCTCGCCGTCCCACAAGGCCTCGGCCGCGGCCATCTTCATCGGCTGCTGCTCGTACATGACCTTGCCGAGGGTGTCCCCGCTGACCGCGGTGAACAGACCGCCGACCGCGAGGGTGACCAGGCCGAGCCTGAGCGACGTCCGCATCTCGGGGAGGTGCTTCTTGCGCATCAGGTGGAAGGCGGCGATGCCGACCATGAAGGCGCCGCCCGTCAGGAAGGCCGCGGAGAAGCTGTGGAAGACCTGGTTGAGGGCGGTGTTCTGGGTCAGCACGAGCCAGAAGTCGGTGAGTTCGGCCCGCCCCTTCTCCTCGTTGATCCGGTACCCGACCGGGTGCTGCATCCACGAGTTGGCCGCGAGGATGAAGTACGCCGACAGCAGCGTGCCGATCGAGACCATCCAGATGCAGGCCAGGTGGATCTTCTTGGGCAGCTTGTCCCAGCCGAAGATCCACAGGCCGATGAAGGTGGACTCGAAGAAGAAGGCGATGAGTGCCTCGAAGGCGAGCGGCGCGCCGAAGACGTCACCGACGAAGCGAGAGTAGTCCGACCAGTTCATGCCGAACTGGAACTCCTGCACGATCCCGGTGACCACGCCCATGGCGATGTTGATCAGGAAGAGCTTGCCCCAGAACTTCGTCGCCCTGAGGTACTTCTCCTTCTCCGTACGCACCCAAGCGGTCTGCAGTCCGGCCGTCAGCGCGGCCAGCGAGATCGTCAGGGGGACGAACAGGAAGTGGTAGACGGTCGTGATGCCGAACTGCCAGCGCGCCAGGGTCTCCGGCGCCAAAGCCAGGTCCACGTCGCCACTCCTTACCTCACACGCTTGTGAAAGCGTTCACATTCACAAGCAATTATGACGCATACCCGTTCGACACCGGAGAGGCGGGGGTCCCTAAGCCCGTACACCCCTTCTCACCTGCGGCGAAGCGGCGGGCGGGGGACATGGAAGGGGGGGGGGGGGGGGGGGGGGGGGGCCCGGGCGCCCCCCCCCCCCCCCCCCCCCCCGCAGCAGCCCCGACGCGATCGGATCGGGCCTACAGCTCCTTCCGGAACCCTTCCGCCACCTTGAGGAAGATGTCGTTGGCCTCGGCCTCCCCGACCGTCACCCGCACGCCCTCGCCCGGGAACGGCCGGATGACGACGCCGGCCCGCTCGCACGCCGCCGCGAAGGCGACCGTGCTCTCCCCCAGCCGCAGCCACACGAAGTTCGCCTGCGTCTCCGGCACCGTCCAGCCCTGCTCGCGCAGCCCGTCGACCACGCGCTTGCGCTCGCAGACCAGCGAGCCGACCCGGCCGAACAGCTCGTCCTCGGCCCGCATCGAGGCGATCGCCGCCTCTTGTGCGAGCTGGCTCACACCGAACGGCACCGCCGTCTTGCGCAGTGCCGCCGCCACCGGCTCGTGGGCGATCGCGAAACCGACCCGCAGCCCCGCCAGGCCGTACGCCTTGGAGAAGGTCCGCAGCACACAAACGTTCGACCGCTTGCGGTACAGCTCGATGCCGTCCGGCACCTCGGGGTCACGGATGAACTCGCGGTAGGCCTCGTCGAGCACGACCAGCACATCACCGGGCACCCGGTCCAGGAACCGCTCCAGCTCCGCCCGCTTCACCACCGTCCCCGTGGGGTTGTTCGGATTGCAGACGAAGATCAGCCTGGTCCGCTCGGTGATCGCGTCGGCCATCGCGTTCAGGTCGTGCACGTCCCCCGGCGTCAGCGGGACCTGCACAGAGGTCGCACCGCTGATCTGGGTGATGATCGGGTACGCCTCGAAGGACCGCCACGCGTAGATCACCTCATCCCCGGGTCCCGCGGTGGACTGGATCAGCTGCTGGGCGACGCCGACCGAGCCGGTGCCGGTCGCCACGTCGGAGACGGGGACGCCGAAGCGCTCGGAGATCTCGTTCACCAGGCCCGTGCACGCCATGTCCGGGTACCGGTTGAAGGACGTGGCGGCGGCCGTGACCGTCTCCATCACGCCGGGCAGCGGCGGATAGGGGTTCTCGTTGGAGGACAGCTTGTACGCCACCGGACCGCCGGCCGCAGCCGGCTTGCCCGGCTTGTAGGTGGGGATCCCCTCCAGCTCGGCGCGCAGCTTGGGGCTCGTCTCGCTCACCGCAGTCCTCCTCGTGACCACCACCGGCTTCAATACTGCTCACCTTATGAGGATTCGGCGCGGGTGCGAACAGCTGTGGACGACCGACCGGCCACAGGCTCCTCGCGCCTCCTGCCCGGACCCCCGTGATCCACAGCCGCATCCGCGGCATCAGCGCACGAAGGCGCACAAACTCAGGGGCGCGTCGTACATATATCTACGCGCCGGTGGCTCACTCCGTGGCGCGCGTCCCTCGTGCAGGTGAGTTGAGACCTCTTCGAGACATCGGTGCGTCGACAGGCTCATCCGTGCCCACACACCACGTCCTGGATCGGAAGCCCCCAACCAGCTTCGTTTCCAAGGTGTTTGAGGGTCTAGGACCATGCAGAAACGTGCCTGTCAACGCGTGCATATGCGTCCGCCCTACCCCACCGGATGAGCCCTACTATCGGCTCGCCATGACAGCAGCAGGGAAGCACCAGGTGAGCCGCGCGGAAACCTCACGCCGAGGCAGCCGGCCGGGCCGAGCGGGCATCAGGGACGTGGCCGCCGCCGCCGGAGTCTCCATCACGACCGTCTCCGACGCCCTCAACGGCAAGGGCAGGCTCCCTGATGCCACCCGACGCCATGTCCGCGAGGTCGCCGAGCGACTGGGCTACCGCCCCTCGGCAGCGGCCCGAACCCTCCGTACCGGCAAGTCGGGCCTCATCGGTCTGACCGTGACGACATACGGGGATGAACCTTTCACCTTCACCGAGTTCGCGTACTTCGCCGAGATGGCGCGCGCCGCGACCTCCGCGGCGCTCGCCCGCGGCTACGCGCTCGTCATCCTCCCCGCGACCTCACGCCACGACGTGTGGTCGAACGTGGCCCTGGACGGCACGGTCGTCATCGACCCGTCCGACAAGGACCCGGTGGTCAGCGAACTCGTGCGGCAGGGTTTACCGGTCGTCTCCGATGGCCGCCCGGTCGGCGCGCTCCCGGTCACCGCCTGGGTCGACAACGACCACGAGGCCGCCGTCCTCGACATCCTCGACCACCTCGCCGACGCCGGCGCCCGCCGCATCGGCCTGCTCACCGGCACCACCACCGACACGTACACCCACCTGTCGACCAGCGCATACCTGCGCTGGTGCGAACGGGTCGGCCAGGACCCCGTCTACGAGGCCTACCCCGCCCACGACCCGTGCGCCGGCGCCGTCGCAGCCGACCGGCTGCTGGCCCGCCCCGACCGCCCCGACGCCGTCTACGGCCTGTTCGACCCCAACGGCACCGACCTGCTCGCCGCCGCCCGCCGCTACGGGCTGCGCGTCCCCGAGGACCTGCTGCTCGTGTGCTGCAGCGAATCCACGGTCTACGCCAACACCGAACCGCCCATCACCACGCTCTCCCTGAAGCCTCGCCGCATCGGCACCGCGGTGGTCCAGCTCCTCATCGACGCCATCGAGGGCGTCGAATCGGACCAGCCCGTCGAGCAGGTGATACCGACCGAACTGATCGTGCGTACCTCGTCTCAGCGACGTGCGCAGCGCACGACGGTGAGTCCGCCGCGGGTGCCCGAGGAGACGTAGGCGCGACCGGACGCCGCTCCGTGCGCCGACGGCCCTGAAAGGTCGGCGCACGGTTGACGAGGACGTCGCCAGGGTGCTCTCCGGGCCGGCAGCAGGGAGAGCACCACGGGACTGCGGGGCGGCTGGAACCGGATGTCCCGGCGGTGCCGGGCGCCTCGCACGGCAGGCACCCGACAGGCCGGGGCGGCCGACGCACAGCGCGGCCCGATCGACCCCCGCGCACTCCCCCAAGTCCGTCCGTGACATCAGAGGTCCGTGGGGCGCGTGTGGGCACGGTGTGCGCGGGGTGAGTACGGACTGCCGAACCCAGGCCCAATCGGGGCGAAAGCCGCAGCGAACCGGAGCCTTGCTCCGATTCACCACCCCTGGGTCATCACATGGCACGATCCGCATTCCTATGATGGGCGCACGGCACCGCGGGCCGTCGCGACCAGGCAGTCCGAAGCGGTGCAGATGCGGCGCGATGGTGGAGGGGTCTGATGACTCAGGGGGCCGGTCAGGGACCCGAGGTGGAGCGGACGGCGACGTTGCGCGACTTCCGGGTGCCCGCGTACGTCAACGAGACCGGTCCGTACGCCCACAGCACGCATCCCGGGAACGCCGTACCGCCTGCGGAGACGCTGGAGCATCCGGAGGGCTACACGCCCACCCAGCGCGATCTGCCCGTGATCAACCGGGGCGACACCCTCCAGGTGACCGTCGACCCCGCGGCCGCCCAGGCCCCGCTGCCCGCGAACGGTCCCGGCCCGCTGTTCGTCGTCGGTGACGTGCACGGCTATCTCGACGAGCTGGTCGCCGCGCTGCAGGAGAAGGGCCTGATCGACGCGGCCGGTCAGTGGTGTGCGGGCACCGCTCGGCTGTGGTTCCTCGGCGACTTCACCGACCGCGGCCCGGACGGCATCGGCGTCATCGACCTCGTGATGCGGCTGTCCGCCGAGGCCGCCGCGGCCGGCGGCTACTGCAAGGCGCTCATGGGCAACCACGAGCTGCTCCTGCTCGGCGCCAAGCGGTTCGGCGACACGCCCGTCAACTCCGGCGCGGGTACCGCCACCTTCCAGGCGGCCTGGCTGCTCAACGGCGGCCAGAAGTCCGACATGGACCGCCTCCAGGACCACCATCTGCAGTGGATGGCCCGCCTCGACGCCATCGAGGAGGTCGACGGTCATCTGCTCGTCCACTCCGACACCACCGCCTACCTCGACTACGGCGACTCGATCGAAGCGGTCAACGACACCGTCCGCGAAACCCTCACCCGTAACGACGCGGACGAGGTGTGGGATCTGTTCCGCAAGTTCACCAAGCGCTTCTCCTTCCGCGACGAAGGCGGCGCCGACGCCGTCCGCTCGCTCCTGGATACGTACGGCGGCACCCGCATCGTTCACGGCCACAGCCCGATCCCGTACCTGCTGGGCGAAGTCGGCTCCGAGGACGGCGAGGACACGGCCCGCCCCGTGGTCGAAGGACCGCACGTCTACGCCGGCGGACTGGCCATCGCGATGGACGGCGGCGTGACGATGGCCGGAAAGCTGCTGGTCCAGCAACTTCCGCTGACCCTCTGACCGTTCACGCCTCCGGCGTCGCACCCGCCGGAGGCGCCCGACGACACCGCAGGCCAGGGGCCAATTTCCGCGAACCCCCTGTTACCCCATGCCGTCGCCGCTCTACCATCGCCTTATCCGTAGCAGGCTCCCCTCCGTTTCTGCCCGACGGCTCGTTGGCATGCGAGCCCCAAGCCCTACGGAGCATCGGGGGATGCACATGAACAGCGTTCCGCAGCACCTGCACAGCGAGGACCGCCAGGAGTACGAGCGGGTCCTCGACGAGGCGCTGCGCTCCGCACCACACCACCCGGAACTGACCACTGTCGGACAGCGGCTCAACGCCGAACAACTGCGCACCATGGCACTCAACGCCACCGCACTCATCACGGCGGCCGCGGCGGCCGAGTACCAGCACTACGTGAAGGTCCGCGAGGAACTGCGCCACCCCGCGCCGTCCACCCCGTCGTCCTCCACCCAGGAGTCCGGTTCCGGCGAACCGGCCGTGGGCGGGATCGGACTCGCCAGCATGGGGGAGGCGGCCCAGGCCGCCGAGGCCGCCGGAGCGGGCGCCGTCGCGATCGCCGCCGTCCTCACCCCCGTTCTCGCCGGAGCCGCCGCGGTGATCTTCCTGCTCGTCGGTTACTTCCTCAGGATGCTCGACCCCGAGCAGTCGTTCGCCCAGGCCATGGTCACCGCCGGGTGGGCGTTCGGAACCATCGCCGCGGCCGCGATCCTCGTCGCCACCGTCGGACTCCTCCTGACCGCCCTGCGCAACCGCCCCTCCCTGGAGGCCGGTCCGTACGGTGAGCTGAGCGAGGAGGTGGCCCGCGCCAGGGACGCCTGGCGGGAAGCCCTGCTGGAACGGGGCATACTGCCGTTCCTGCGCGAGGCGCTCGCCGACCCCGGCACGGCTGCCGCGCTGCACCCCGAGCCGGCCCCGCCGGCGCCGACCGGCCGTCTGCCGAAGATCGGCTACGACCGTCCGGGGTTCACCAGCCCCGACGACGGACGCACGACCGGCTCACGCCCGAGCTTCAGCAGCCCGGACTACACCAGCCCGGACTTCGGAGGCCCGGAACACCAGCCGGAGTAGGCCTTCGGCTTGCGCCCCCACCGAAGGGGAGCGCAAGCCGTACGCCGGCGCGCCTACGGGTGGAGCCCGGCGCCTACCGCCCGTCAGTCGGCCAACGGCAGATAGACGCGGTTGCCCGCCGCCGCGAACTCTTGGGACTTCTGCGCCATCCCCTCCTCGATCTCCGCACGTGTTCCGCCGTGCTCGCGGCGGATGTCCTGGGAGATCTTCATCGAGCAGAACTTCGGCCCGCACATCGAGCAGAAGTGGGCCGTCTTCGCCGGCTCCGCAGGCAGTGTCTCGTCATGGAACTCGCGGGCCGTGTCCGGGTCGAGGGCCAGGTTGAACTGGTCCTCCCAGCGGAACTCGAACCGGGCGTCGGACAGCGCGTCGTCCCATTCCTGCGCGCCGGGGTGCCCCTTGGCGAGGTCGGCCGCGTGGGCGGCGATCTTGTAGGTGATGACGCCGGTCTTGACGTCGTCACGATTGGGCAGGCCCAGGTGCTCCTTGGGCGTGACGTAGCAGAGCATGGCCGTGCCCCACCAGGCGATCATCGCGGCACCGATGCCGGAGGTGATGTGGTCGTACGCCGGCGCGACGTCCGTGGTCAGCGGGCCGAGCGTATAGAACGGAGCTTCATCGCAGATCTCCTGCTGAAGGTCGATGTTCTCCTTGATCTTGTGCATCGGGACGTGGCCCGGGCCTTCGATCATGGTCTGAACATGGAAACGCTTCGCGATCCGGTTGAGTTCCCCGAGCGTCCTCAACTCCGCGAACTGCGCCTCGTCGTTGGCGTCCGCGATCGAGCCCGGCCTGAGACCGTCACCGAGCGAGTACGTGACGTCGTAGGCGGCGAGGATCTCGCAGAGCTCCTTGAAGTTCTCGTAGAGGAACGATTCCTTGTGGTGGGCCAGACACCAGGCCGCCATGATCGAGCCGCCGCGGGAGACGATGCCGGTCTTGCGGTTCGCCGTCAGCGGGACGTACGGCAGGCGGACGCCCGCGTGGACCGTCATGTAGTCCACGCCCTGCTCGGCCTGCTCGATGACGGTGTCCTTGTAGATCTCCCAGGTCAGTTCCTCGGCCTTGCCGTCGACCTTCTCGAGTGCCTGGTAGAGCGGCACCGTGCCGATGGGAACGGGGGAGTTGCGCAGCACCCACTCGCGCGTGGTGTGGATGTTGCGGCCTGTGGACAAGTCCATGACCGTGTCGGCGCCCCAGCGGGTCGCCCAGGTCATCTTCTCGACCTCCTCCTCGATGGAGGAGGTGACCGCGGAGTTGCCGATGTTGGCGTTCACCTTGACCAGGAAACGCTTGCCGATGATCATCGGCTCGATCTCCGGGTGATTGACGTTCGCGGGCAGAACCGCCCGGCCCGCCGCGATCTCCTCGCGGACCACCTCCGGCGACACGTTTTCCCGGATCGCCACGTACTCCATCTCGGGCGTGATCTCGCCCCGGCGCGCGTACGCGAGTTGTGTGACGGCCTTGCCGTCGCGGCTCCGGCGCGGCACACGCGGCCGTCCCGGGAAGACCGCGTCGAGGTTGCGCAGGCCACCGCGGGGCGAGGTGTGCTTGATACCGTCGTCCTCGGGGCGGACCGGGCGGCCCGCGTATTCCTCGGTGTCGCCGCGAGCGATGATCCAGTTCTCCCGCAGCGGCGGCAGGCCCCTTCGGACGTCGGTTTCGACATGCGGATCGGTGTACGGGCCGGATGTGTCGTACAGCGTGACCGACTGCCCGTTGGTGAGGTGCACCTGACGGACCGGCACCCGCAGGTCGGGGCGGGGGCCCTCGACGTACGCCTTGTGCCAGCCGACGGACTTCCCGGCCTCCCCGTTGGCGGAGATCTCGGCAGAGATCTGCGTGGAGGCAGGCGTGCGTGCGTCCTTGTTGGTCATGAGACCTACTCCCTACGCCGGCATTACCCGGTAACAGGTTCAGCGGTCGACGCAGCGATTGCCGTCTGCCGACGTTTCATGTGAAACATCACTCGATGCCGGTGACGTTCCACGTGAAACATCGCGAAGACGGAGGTCAGCGCCCTCTCAGCCCGGTGCTCCGAGCTCCCGCGTGTGCAAAGGTTGCCCCCACGCTAGCGGCAATTCGGGCGCGGTGAACAGAGGGCCCCCTTCGTTCTTGCGATGATCGGTCGGTGACCACGACACACCATCCCCCGTACCCACCGCCCGAACCGCCCCGCGGCACGGGTGCCGGAAACGGCGACGGTCCCGGCCCCGGTGCCGGCCACAGCCGTGGCTCCGGTCCTGGTCCGGGCCCTGCACCCCGCCCTGGCTCTGATCCAAGTGCTGGTCCTGGCCGGGGTCCTGGCTCTGGTCGAAGTGCTGGTCCTGCTCAGGGTCCTGGCCCTGGTCAAGGTCTTGGTCAGGGTCCTGGTGACGTCCGCGACTTCAGCAGTGGGCATGCTCAGGGGCCCGGGTACCGAGACAGTTCCCCGGGGTTCGGTGGCGTGCACGGGTCTGGCGGAGGTCAGGAGCCGGGCGGCGGCGGTTACGGGCATGGGCCCGGTGGCCCCGAACACGGCCGTGGTGGTGGCGAGCGCGGGCCGGTTGGGGGTCAGGACGGCGGTCACGGCCACGGGCATGCCCCGGGAGACGGACACAGCGGAGGGCACGGCCCTGAATCCGGTGGCTGGCCGGGTCCCGGCGGCGGGCACGGCGCGGGTTCCGGCGGCGGACACAGCGGAGGCCCCGGTGGCGGACACGGCGGCGGACACGGCGGCGGACACGGCGGCGGACACGGCGCCGGTTCCGGCGGCGGGCACGGGCATGCGCACAGCCACGGTCACGGCCCGGCAGCGCCCGTCTCCCAGCACCTGCGGAAGGTCATCGCAGCCGTCCTCATCCCGTTCGCCGTGGCCGTACTCGCCGGGCTCGTCGTGCTGTGGCCCGGCGGCGCCCCGCCGCACGAGCGCACCGGAGTCGGTTTCGACCGCCAGACCCAGCATGCGACGGTCACGAAGGTCGAGAGCGTGAGCTGCTCGTCGGTGCACGCCTCCGGTGGCACCCCGACCGGTGACACCTCCACGGCCGAGGGCTCCTCCGCCCAGCAGCAGGCGAACGGCACGTGCAAGCGGGCCACGATCCGCGTGGACACGGGCAACGACAAGGGCCGTACGTTCACGGAGATCGTGCAGCCCGACCAGTCACGGCAGTTGCACGAGGGCCAGAAGGTCGTGGTCGCGTACGAGCCCGCCGCACCCAAGGACCTGCAGTACTCGGTCACCGACGTGAACCGTCGCGTCCCGATGGCGGTGCTCGCCGCGATCTTCGCCGTCGCCGTCGTGGTCGTCGGGCGGTTGCGGGGCGTCATGGCGCTGATCGCGCTGGCCATCAGCTTCCTGATCCTGAACTTCTTCATCCTGCCCGCGATCCTCCAGGGCTCGAACCCGCTGCTCGTGGCCGTGGTGGGATCGAGCGCCATCATGCTGATCGCGCTCTATCTGTGTCACGGCCTCTCGGCCCGCACGTCGGTCGCGGTACTAGGGACGCTCATCTCACTGCTGCTGATCGGCTTCCTCGGCTCGTGGTTCATCGACTGGGCCGCGCTGACCGGCAACACGGACGACAACACCGGTCTCATCCACGGTCTCTATCCGTCGATCGACATGAGCGGTCTGCTGCTCGCCGGAATCATCATCGGCTCGCTCGGCGTCCTCGACGACGTGACGGTCACCCAGACGTCGGCCGTCTGGGAGTTGCACGAAGCCAACCCGTCGATGGGCTGGCGGGGCCTGTACCAGGCCGGCATCCGCATCGGCCGCGACCACATCGCGTCCGTGGTCAACACGCTAGTCCTCGCCTACGCCGGCGCGGCCCTGCCGCTGCTGCTGCTCTTCTCGATCGCCCAGAGCAGCGTCGGCACAGTCGCCAACAGCGAGTTGGTCGCCGAGGAGATCGTGCGCACGCTGGTGGGCTCCATCGGCCTGGTGGCCTCGGTTCCGGTGACGACGGCCCTCGCGGCCCTGGTGGTCTCGGCCGACCGGCAGAAGCCCGGTACAGCGTCCGAGGCGGCGCCGGGGGCTGCGCCGACCGGTGCCGCGGGCCCTGCGCCCCAGCCCGCCCGCGGCGGCAGGGGCAGGCGACGCAAGCGCTGACGCTGCTGGGCGTCAGAACGAGTGGGGGTCGGGCGGGCGAGCCGATTCCCAAGGCCGCCTGTACGCCCGGCCCCGCACGTTTCTCACGCCCTCGGCGCAAGCGCCCGAGGATGCCTCCACCCCAGCGCCTGACGGCTTTGCCGTCCGGTCCCCACCGCTCCATGAAAGTTCCGGTGTCCCACCGCTCAGCAGCAGCGCAGAAGCGTTCCTGCAAACCCCCCGCCCGCCGCTGAAGCGTTACGCCACCGTTCTCACGGCGCAGCGCTCAGCCGGCGCTCTGTTCCTCCGCGAGAATCCGGTCCAGGGCCTCGTCGAGATGGGCGTCGAAGTCGGCGAGCGCGCCCTCCTGCCCCAGCGGCACCAGCTTGTCGGTGCGGTCGAGGAAGGCCACCAACGGAGCCGCCGACGAGCGGAACACCGCCTGGTCGGCCCCCACCTGGAGTCGGATCAGCACCTCGCTCAGGGAGTCCGGATTCACCGGCGAGACCCGCACATCGCCCTCCCCGCACGGTCTGCCCACCCCGTCGATGAGCAGCTCACGCCCGAACGCCCAGGTCACCGGAGCATCACCGGGAAGATGGAAAGTGAGCCGTACGGCGTAGGGGTCGCAGGTCTCGTATCCCAGCTCCACCGGGATGCGGAAGGACAGCTCCTCCGAGACGAGAAAGCTCATCATGACCTCTGCCTGTACTGCTTGTACGGACTCGCGCATCGCTAACCCCGTCATGGCCGTCGACTGGCTGGGAATGAACCCCTGATATTGCAAGGCATCTTGCTGAACGTACACAACAGATCACAAGGAGTGAGTTTTCAGATACTGATAGAGATCGCGAGGGATCCCAGCATCCGTCCGACCTCGTCCTGCAACTGCCGTGCCGCCGCGAACAGCCGGTCTGCCTGGTGGGCGGGCAGGGAGATGGCCATGGTGGCCGCGGTCGTGCCCAAGGTGATCGGGATCGCGGCGCACACCGTGCCCAGCGCGTACTCCTGCCGTTCGACGACCGTCTCCATCCGCCGTACGCGTGACAGCCGCCGCATCAGAGTGTGGTCGTCACGGACGGTGTACGGAGTGATGGACTGCACCGGATAGCGGTCCAGATGATCGCGGCGGGACTGCTCGTCGAGCTGGGACAGCAGGCACTGGCCGATGGCGTGTGCGTGTCCCGTCTCGCGGAAGTCGGCCCACTCCTCGACCGCCGGATTGCCCGGGGTGTCGGAGACGCACATGACCTCGATCTCGCCCTCGCGGTACACGGCGTAGTACACCGGAACACCGATCGAATCGCGCCACTGGGCGAGGGTGTCGACGACCGTGCTGCGACGTTTCTGCGCCGCTCCGCTGCTGCCCAGCCGCTCGGCCGCCTCCCCCAGGAAGAACAATCCCTTCTCCCGGCGGAGATAGCCCTCGTGCACGAGGGTGCGCAGCAGGTGGTACGCCGTGGGGAGCGCGAGTCCGGTCTCGCGGGCCAGTTGCTTGGCCGGAGCCCCGTACGGGTGCTCGGCGACCGTCTCCAGCAGGCGCATCGCACGTTGCACGGAACCGATGAGCGTCGTCCCTGACTGCCGCTGCTCGGGGACGCCACCGCCCTGCGGCCGCTGGAGCGGGGGCGCGGTGGAACATGGCCGGGTGGGGGGTGCGTACGGTTTCGCTGATGCGGTGTCAGCCGTGGCCAAGGGTCACTCCCGAAGCGCGAAAGGGCGGCCCGTGCGGAGAAACACGGGAGGGGGTACGCCGCTCGCGGGTTGTCCCCGCGTCGGGCTCCGGACTTTAATCGTCCGCCACCGCTCACGGACGGGCCGTGCGGGAAACTTCCCCCGGCCGAGGGAACCGGCGATTCCTGTTACCGCTCGCCCGTTTCCCGGACGCTCACCAGTCGCTGCGAGAGGAGGAACTCGACGTGAACTTCCGTACGACGTAGATCAGTCCGCCGACCAGCGCCACGAAGACCAGCAGCTTGAACAGCAGACCGATCACGAAGCCGACGACACTGGCTATCAGGCCGCCGAACACGACCAGGGCGATGACCGGCACCGCCACCCACTTCACCCACCACGGCAGTCCCGCAAAGATCTCTCGCATCGCCCTCGTCCTCAGTCTCGTCCAGTTCGATGTCCGGCACCGCTGACGGGCCGGATCCTTTCGATGTCCTGCCGTCGATGCTAGGTCCGCGAAGTGTGCTCACGGGGGCCTCGCACCCCTTGTCCTCCCCTGACCGATCCCCTAGGGAACCCGGAGGCGTCACATGGGCTCCGGGCGGAGACGATCAGCCCTCGGGTGGCGAGAACATCACCAGGACCCGCAGATCCTCGCTGATGTGGTGGAACTTGTGGGCGACCCCGGCCGGCACGTACACCACGCTGCCGCGCGCCACCTGCGTGGTCTCCATGCCGACGGTGAGGGAGGCCCGCCCGCTCACGACGAAGTACACCTCGTCCTGGTTGTGCGGTTTCTGTGGATCATGCTCCCCGGCATTGAGCGCGTACAGCCCGACCGACATGTTCCGCTCGTGCAGGAACTGCAGGTACGCGCCGTCGTTGGCGGCCCGCTCCGCCTCCAGTTCGTCCAGCCGGAATGCTTTCATCGCCCTCGTCCACGCTCGTAACCGATCTCTTCTGCCACGATCAGACACATGAAGAATTTCGTAGTCAAGACGATCGCCAACGCGGGCGCCCTGGCGGTCGCCGTCTGGCTGCTCGACAAGATCACTCTGACCGGTGACAGCACCGGTAAGAAGATCGGCACCCTGATATTGGTCGCGCTTCTCTTCGGCTTGGTCAACTTCCTGGTCAAGCCGATCGTGAAGGTGCTGACCTTCCCGCTCTTCATCCTCACGCTCGGCCTGATCACACTGGTCGTGAACGCGCTGATGCTCCTGCTCACGTCCTGGCTGGCGGACACGCTCGACCTGAGCTTCCACGTCGAGGGCTTCTGGACCGCGGTCCTGGGCGGCCTGATCATCTCCGTCGTCTCCTGGGCGCTCAACGTCGTCCTGCCCGACAAGGACTGAGCCCGTCATGACCTACCGCGTCTGCTTCGTCTGCACCGGCAACATCTGCCGCTCCCCGATGGCCGAGTCGGTCTTCCGCGCGCGGGTGGCCGAGGCCGGACTCGCCGGCCTGGTCGAGATCGACAGCGCCGGCACGGGCGACTGGCACGTCGGCGAGGGAGCCGACCCGCGCACCGTCTCCGTCCTGGAGCAGAACGGCTACGCCGTCGCGCACACGGCCCGCATGTTCGAGCGGTCCTGGTTCGACCGTCTCGACCTGGTGATCGCCCTGGACGCCGGCCACCTCAGGGCCCTGCGCCGCCTCGCCCCCACCGACGAGGACGCCCGCAAGCTGCGCCTGCTGCGCGCCTTCGACACGGCCGCCGGCGACGACCTCGACGTCCCCGACCCCTACTACGGTGCCCGCGGCGGCTTCGAGGAGTGCCTTGAGATGGTGGAGAGGGCGAGCGAGGGTCTGCTCGCCGCGGTACGTGAGGACGTGGAAGGACGAGTGGCATGAACGATTCCCCCAGGGCCGGTGACCTCCCCGCGGGCGAGGGCACGCGCGCGGTGCGGGCCGGCTTGCCCGAGCCGGTGAAGTACGAGCCGACGCTGCCGGGTCCGGTGTTCGCCGCCCACTTCCACCTCCCGGGCGAGCCCACCGGCCCGTACACCTACGGTCGCGACGAGAACCCGACCTGGACGCACCTCGAGCACGCCATCGGGGAGCTGGAGGCGCCCGGGGAGGACGGCGTCGAGACGCTGGTGTTCGCCTCGGGCATGGCCGCGATCTCGTCCGTGCTCTTCTCCCATTTGCGCGCCGGGGACGCCGTCGTCCTGCCCAGCGACGGCTACCAGGCGCTGCCTCTGGCCCGCGCCCAGCTGGAGGCGTACGGGATCGAGGTGCGCACCGCACCGACCGGTGACGACGCCCAGCTCGGCGTCCTCGACGACGCGAAGCTGCTGTGGATCGAGTCGCCGTCGAACCCCGGGCTCGACGTGTGCGACATCCGGCGGCTCGTCGAGGCGGCGCATGCGCGTGGCGCCCTGGTGGCCGTCGACAACACGCTCGCGACGCCGCTCGGGCAGCGCCCGCTGGCGCTCGGCGCCGACTTCTCGGTGGCCAGCGGCACCAAGCAGCTCACCGGCCACGGCGACGTGCTCCTCGGTTACGTCACCGGACGCGCGGGCGAGCCGATGACGGCCGTACGACGCTGGCGCAAGATCGTCGGAGCGATCCCGGGGCCGATGGAAGCCTGGATCGCCCACCGGTCGATCGCCACGCTTCAGTTGCGTGTCGACCGGCAGAGCGCCACCGCACTGGCCGTCGCCGAGGCGCTGCGGGGGAGGCCCGAGGTGACCGGGCTGCGGTATCCGGGGCTGCCCGACGATCCGTCGCACAAGGTGGCCTCGCAGCAGATGCGGCGCTACGGGTGCGTGGTCTCCTTCACCCTGCCCACGCGCGAGCGGGCCGAGCGTTTCCTGGAGGCGCTGCGCCTCGTGGACGACGCGACGAGCTTCGGTGGTGTGCGGTCGACGGCCGAGCGGCGCGGGCGCTGGGGCGGGGACGCGGTGCCGGAGGGCTTCATCCGCATGTCGGTCGGCGCCGAGGATGCCGAGGACCTGGTGGCGGACGTGGTGCGTGCGCTGGAGGAGTCGGCGCGGTGAACGGTTTACGGACGCCCCCGCGGTGTCCCGCTACGTACATCGGACGGTCCGAGCCTCCCCCCTCGTGGCTCGGACCGTCCGCGGTTCTGCGCGCGAAGAACCGCGCGAACCAGGCTAGTTGACTCTGTGTCAGTGTCCAATCACAGTAGCGACAGAGACCTATCGACTTATTTATAGTTGGGCCCTGCCTTGGGGGCCGGGAACGAGCGGGGGGAGGCGTGCGTTTCATGGATCTGGCCTTGCTGCGGACCTTCGTGACCGTGCACCGGGCCGGCTCCTTCACGCGTGCCGCCGCGCTGCTGGGTCTGTCGCAGCCGGCCGTGACCTCCCAGATACGCACTCTGGAACGACAACTGGGGCGACCCCTGTTCCTCCGCCAGGCCCGCGGTGTCACGCCGACGACCATCGGCGACGAACTCGCCCACAAGGCCGCCCCGCACCTCGACGCACTGGTCGAGATCACCGAGACCGGCCTCGACGACGAGTCCTCCGTACGGACCCTGCATCTCGCCGGGCCCCCCGAGTTCACCGCCGAGCGGGCTCTGCCCGCGCTCACCGAGCTGACCGGCGACGACGGGCAGGGGCTGTCGTTGCGCGCCTCCTTCGGAACCGCCGAGGAGGTGCTGGAGGGGCTCGCCTCCGGCCACAACGACCTGGCCATCAGCACCGTCCGGCCACGCGGAGCCCTCCTCACCGCAACCCCTCTGTGCGACGAGGAGCACGTCCTGGTCGCCGCTCCGCGCCGGGTCGAACGAATCGTTGTACAGAAGCTGCGCCGCAAGGGGGCGGCGGCGCTGGAGAACCTCCCCGTGGTCGAGGTTCACGAGTCGCTGCCGTTCGTCTCCCGCTACTGGGCCTCCGTCTTCGACTCCCGCCCCGCCGCGTCGGGCACCGTGATCGTTCCGGATCTACGGGCAGTTCTCGCCTGTGCGATCGCGGGCGCCGGCCTGGCGGTTCTGCCCCGCTATCTGTGCTCTGCCGCCCTGGACCGCGGTGACGTCGTCGAACTGCACGAACCGGCGGTGCCGCCCCTGCGGACGTACGTCCTCGTCGTGCGCACCGGCACACTGGCGATGCCGCACATCGCCCGGGCCCACGAAAGGCTGCTCAGGGCGGCTGCCGACTGGTGCTGACCAGGCTCCTCCGGGACCTCACGTCCTGAGCTCGTCCGGTGACGTTTCGCGATGTTTCACGTGGAACCAGCCGGGCCACATTTCTCCCATGACCGTCCGACCCGTGGTCAAGCGCACCGCCCGCGCCGTTCTGCTGGACGGCGACGACTTGATCCTGATCAAGCGCACCAAGCCCGGCACGGATCCCTACTGGGTCACACCCGGGGGCGGGGTCGAGCCGGAGGACACGACCGTCGTCCACGCTCTCCATCGCGAGGTCTACGAGGAGCTCGGCGCCAAGATCACCGACGTGGTTCCCTGCTTCGTCGACACTGTCGAGCACATCGGCGAGGACGGGGGTGCGACCGGTGTGAAAGTGCAGCACTTCTTCGTCTGCCGTCTGGAGTCCATGGACCCGGGACTCCGGCACGGCCCCGAGGTCGACGAGCCTGTCGGCGAGTACGAGATCGTCCGGGTGCCCTTCACACGCGTCGGCATTGCCTCCGTCCACCTAGTGCCGCTGTCCCTGCGGCACTACCTCGACGGCAACATCGAGGGCGTACGCGCCATGCACGCGCCCGACCTGGGCTGATACCGGTGTCTTCCGCTCAGCTCCCGGCAGCTACGAGTTCCTCGACCGAGTCGTGGCGTATGCGCTCTGCCGGGATACCCGCGCCGCGCAGGGCGTCCACTCCCTTGCGGATCATGCCGGGCGGGCCGGAGACATAGGCGTCGTACTCGGTCCAGGGGCCGAAGGCGCGTATGGCGTCGGGGAGCTGGAGCAGGCCGTCGCGGTCGACCACCGGGCGGACCTCGAGCCAGGGGTGGGACTGCTGGAGTCCGCGCAGCGTGTCGATGTCGTACAGGTCGTGGTCGCTGCGGGCGCCGTAGAACACCTCGACCGGGCGGCGGGAGCCGTGCTCGGCGACGTCCTCGACCAGGGCCTTGATGGGCGCTATGCCGGTGCCGCCGCCCAGACAGAGCAGTCCGCTGGCGCGGGTGTGGTCGACGGTCATGGAGCCGGCAGGCGGCCCGAGCCGGACGACGTCACCGGGCCGGGCTCGATGGACCAGCGCGTTGGAGACCCAGCCCGCGGGGACCGCCTTCACGTGGATCGTCAGCAGCCCGTCGGAGCGGGGCGCGGAGGCGAAGGAGTAGTGCCGCCAGATCCGCGGCCACCAAGGCGTCTCAAGGCCCGCGTACTGCCCGGCGAGGAAGGGATAGGGATGATCGGGGCGCAGCGTGAGGACGGCGACGTCCGGGGTTCTCAGCTCGTGGGAGACGACCTCCGCGTACCACCAGGCAGGCGCACGCAGTTCGTCGACGGCCGCTGCGTCGATCATGACCTGGGAGATCGTCGTGTAGGCGCGGACCCAGGCCGCCTCCGTCTCGGCGTCCCACACGGACTCGGCGTACTTGCTCAGTGCCCCGATGAGGCACTCGCCGACGGCCGGGTAGTGCTCGGCGCGGGTTCCGTACTTGCGGTGGCCGCGACCGAGGCTCTGCAGGTAGTCGACGAGGACCGGGGTGTTGTCGATGTGCTCGACGGCGGTGAGCAGCGCCTTGAGCAGCCGGTCCCGCTGGGTGTCCATCGCGGGAGGGAAGAGCGACCGCAGGTCGGGGTGGCGAACGAAGAGCAGCGCGTAGAAGTACGAGGTGACCTTGTCGGCTACGGGCGCCACTTCTGCCATGGTCCGGCGGATGAGGACGGCGTCCGGGGAGGGGCTTCCGGTAGGGGCGGACCGTTGGCCGGGGACGCGGGGTTCGGCGCTGACGGGCGGCTGGAGGGGTGCGGCGGGCTTGTGCGACTGACCTCTAGCGGGTGTGGTGGGCTCGGACGGGGGGACGGATATGCGGGCGCCCGAATCGGCTGGGTGGGCGCTCGGGACGGCGGTCTGGTCCTGGGGTGGTTCACCGTCGGCTGTCGCTGTGCCCCTGCCCACGGGTCGCAGCGCGGCCAGGCGGCGTCCTTCGGAGGTCTCCTGCTCGCGGCCGGCAGCCGGCTCCGGCTGCTTGCGCGGCGTGAACCAACCGTCCCCGCCGCCGGACGTGCCGTTGTCGGCCGACCTGGTGGTCGGAGCGTCCATGGTGTGCCTCGCCTCGAACGTGTTTCGGTCGGTCTGCGCACTTCCACGATCGGAAGGTGCCTGCTTCCCCCGCAGACGGCTTGCTTTTCCGTTCCGCACCGCGACCGCATGCAGCCGCGGCCCACCCCGTAGTTTCTGCTGTGTACGGCCGCGTAAGGCGAGAGTGCGGCATGGGCCGCAGTCCTTTCACCGCACCGCAGCATCCCATCCTGTACGGACGCCCCGGCCGCATAACCGGAATCGCGGGTCTTCGATCTCTCCGTCCCGTTAGGCTGCTTTGCCCTGCTCTCGGCCCCGCACGGAATGTGTGCACCGCATCTGTCGTGCATCACGTCCCGGACACGAACCGGAGTCGACCATACCGGGCGCCGCCCGCCGCACAAGTCCCCCCTCGCCTTCCGAACAGCGGCCGCTTCGCGAACCGTGGAATCCTTCAATTACCGGGCTTGGCACACCAATTCATAGGCATCCCACAGATCCTTACCCACGCAGGAGTGGGTCGCGACACCTGACAGACGGCTGTCCGCATTGACCGCCACGGAAAAGGGACACCACGCCGAACAGGTCCATGTCCGAGAGGAAATCGCCGTAGGTGACGCAGTCGTCACGCGTCAGTCCGAACTCCGCGCACAGCCGGTCGGCAATCACCACCTTCGCGGCGGCGCTGAGCACTCCCGCCGGGTCGACGGGCTCGGTGAAAGGCACAGAGGCAAAGCGAGAACCGTGAGCGGCGTGCGCGCCCCACCAGGTCAGCCGCTCCACGAAGAACGAGGGCGAGAGCGATACGACCGCGCAGTACTCTCCCCGGCTCCTGATTTCCGCCAGCCCTCACGGACGCGCGCCAGCCAGGGGGCTGCCTCGAACGCAGCCGTCACAGCTAACGGGCACCCCACTTTCCGCACGGCGGCGGCGCAGCCTTCCAACGACGGGGGCTGGCCCACGTTTCACGTGAAACGTCGCCGGCCTCTGGGCACGCTCAGGAGTTGATCACGACATGGCCAAAAGCACGTACGTCTCCGGGGAAACAGGTGGACGTCGAGGGCACCGGTCGGACAGCCTGACCTGCGTGCCGATTCCTTCCCTCACTGCTCTCCCCATCCGCCGTCTGACGCACCGCGATCTCACCGCCTGCGCCGACTTGTCCGAGGACCGGGGGTGGCCGCGCGAGGAACACAAGTGGGGCCTGCTCCTCACCGCCGGGAAGGGGTACGGCATCGACGATCCCGACGGGGGTCTCGTCAGTGCCTGTGTCGTCACCGAGTACGGCCCGCAGGACCGGCCCGTTCTGGCAGCCGTCGGCATGGTGCTGGTCGCCGAGCGGCACGCCCGCCAGGGCGTCGGCCGACGCCTGATGCAGCACGTCGTCACCATGATGGGCACCACCCCACTGACCCTGCACTCGACGCCGAACGGTCGTCCGCTGTACGAGGAGCTGGGATTCAAGGCCACGGGCCGGGCCGAGATGGTGGTCGGGCAGTTCGTACCCGAGGGACCGGGGTCCCGCGTCGTCACTCGTGCGGCCACCGCCGAGGACCTCACCGCGATCCTGCGGCTCGACGAGGAGGTGTTCGGCGCCGACCGCACTCATGTGCTCGCGCGCCTGCCCGCCTTCGCCGACCAGGTGCGGGTCGCCGAGGACAACGGCCGGATCGTCGGCTACGCGGCTGCCTGGCCCAACATGGACACCCATGTGGTGGGCCCTCTGATCGCCCGCGACACAGAGACCGCCAAGGCGCTGCTCGCCTCGCTCGCCGCCCACACCGACCGCCCCCTGCGCACGGACATCGACGTCCGCCACGAGGAACTGCTGGCGTGGGTGAAGGCCCGGGGCCTGGAGTCCGTCGCCTTCAACGCCGTCATGACCTACGGCATCCCGCAGCTGCCGGGCGAATGGAGCCGCCGGTTCGCTCCGCTCACGGTGGCGGCCGGCTGAGTCCCGCGGGATCGACGACGCCGGCTCCCTCCGTCGTTCGGGAACCGGCGTCCTTCGTGGGTGCTCCAGGGGCAGCCGCCGTCAGGCGAGTGCCTCCACGGCGGCCGTGGCGAAGCCGTGGTCCTGCTCGGGGGCACCGCCGCCGACCCCGATCGCGCCGATGAGGCGGCCGTCACGGTGGATCGGCACACCGCCCGCGATGAACAGCAACGGCCGGTCGAGCGCGGTGGGCAGGGTGTGGAAGAGCCCGCCGGGCTGGACGGCCTCGACGAGGTCGGCGGTGGGCGTGTTCAGCTGCAGCGCCGTGTAGGCCTTGCGGGTGCTCGTCTCGCCGGAGATCAGCACGGCACGGTCGTCCCGTCGGAAGGCCAGGAGATGGCCGCCCGCGTCCAGGACGGTGACGCTGACCGTGACCCCGGCGGCCTCGGCGGCACGGTGAGCGGTCGTGACGAGGACTTCGGCGTCGTGGATGGTCAGCGGAGCGACGGCGGTGGTGGTGCTCATGAGGGGTAGTTCTCCTTGTGGTGTTGCTGAGGTTGGTACGGTCGGGGGCTTGATACGGCCGGGGGACGTACGGTCCGCCGGTTCGTACGGTCGGAGGTTTTGGTGCGGCCGGGGGACGACCCGTCCGCCGGGGCGGCCCTGGCCCGACGGACGGTTGACCGTCGCGGCTCAGTGGTGGACGACCGCCGGCCGCTCGGCGGGCCTGCCCTCAGCGACGACGGCGCTGGCAGCGCTGTCGCGGCGCTCCAGCGCGGCCGAGACGAAGGCGAGCACCAGGGCGGCCGCGGCGAGGACGGCGCCCACCCAGTTCGGGGCGGTGTAGCCGAGACCGGCGGCGATGACGAGGCCGCCGAGCCAGGCGGACAGGGCGTTACCGAGGTTGAAGGCGCCGATGTTGACCGCCGAGGCGAGTGTCGGGGCGCCGTGCGCCTGGTCGAGCACGCGCTTCTGCAGCGGCGGGACGGTGGCGAAGCCGAGAGCGCCGATCAGGGCGATCGTGACGGCGGCGAGCACCTTGTTGTGGGCGGTCAGCGTGAAGAGCGCCAGGACGACCGCCAGGGCGCCCAGAGAGACGTACAGCATGGGCATCAGGGCACGGTCGGCGTACTTGCCGCCGACGAGGTTGCCGCCGACCATGCCGAGTCCGAAGAGGACCAGCAGCCAAGTGACGGAACCGTCGGCGAAACCGGTCACGTGGGTCATCATCGGCGCGATGTAGGTGATGGCCGCGAAGACCCCGCCGAAGCCCAGGACCGTCATCGCCATGGCGAGCAGGACCTGGGCGTTCTTGAACGCGGCCAGCTCGTGACGCAGGCGTACGCCCTGCGGCCGGGGCATCTCCGGGACCAGCTTGGCGATGCCCGCAAGGCCGACGACACCGAGTGCGGCGACGATGCCGAAGGTGACGCGCCAGCCGACGCTCTGGCCGACGAGGGTGCCCAGCGGGACGCCGACGACGTTGGCGACGGTGAGACCGGTGAACATCATCGCGATGGCGCCGGCTTTCTTGTCCGGCGCGACGAGGTCGGCCGCGACGACGGAGCCGATACCGAAGAAGGCGCCGTGCGCGAGCGAGGCGACCACACGGCCGACCAGCATGACGCCGAAGGTCGGGGCGGCGGCGGAGAGCAGATTGCCGACGATGAACAGACCCATCAGCAGCATCAGCATCCGCTTGCGGGACACCTTGGTGCCGAGGACGGTCATCAGCGGGGCGCCGAACATGACGCCGAGCGCGTAGCCGGTCACCAGGAACCCGGCCGTGGGGATGGAGACCCCGAAGTCGCCCGCGACCTCGGGCAGCAAGCCCATGATCACGAACTCGGTCGTTCCGATTCCGAAGGCCCCGATCGCGAGGGCCACAAGCGCGAGAGGCATGAGGGGGTGCACCTTCCAGACGATTGCAGGAGCGCTTTGCGTGCGTCCACAATAGTTGCAGACGCTGGCTATATGCAACAGCGGGCTATTGCGGTCCTGCTCTATCCTTAATGCAGCCGCTCCGGCACGGAGGAGGAAGACACCCATGACTGCGACGGACCCCGCGCTCACCGCCCTCGCTCAGGGCTGGTGCGCCCTCTCCCTGCTGCACGGGAGGATCGAGGCCCACATCGAGCGCGCACTGCAGGCCCGGCACGATCTGAGCGTGCGCGAGTACTCCTTGCTCGACGTCCTCAGTCGTCAGCACGACGGTGACGGGGGGCATCTGCAGATGAAGCAGGTCGCCGACGCTGTCGTCCTCAGCCAGAGCGCCACCACCCGGCTGGTCACCCGGCTCGAGGACCGGGGGCTGCTGGAGCGCTACCTGTGCCCCACCGACCGCCGTGGCATCTACACCAACGTCACGGACGCCGGCCTCAAGCTGCTCGAGGAGGCCCGTCCGACCAACGACGCTGCACTGCGCGAGGCCCTCGACGAGGCGGCGAGGAATCCGGAGCTGGCCCCGCTGGTGCGGGTCGTGGAGTCACTCAAGGCGCCCGCCGCCGCTTAGTCTGCGGCCATGGGAGATCTTGAAATTCGTGCCGCCGTCGCCGAGGACGTCCCCGCGATCGTCGAGATGCTCGCTGACGACCCGCTGGGCGCCCAACGTGAGTCGCCGGACGACCTCAGCCCGTACCTGACCGCCCTGGGGCGGCTCAGTGCCGACCCGAACCAGCGCCTGGTGGTCGCCGTACGGGACGGACGGGTCGTGGGCACCCTCCAACTCACGCTCGTGCCCGGCCTGTCCCGGCGCGGGGCGACCAGGTCGATCATCGAGGGCGTACGCGTCCACGCCGACGAGCGTGGCAGTGGCCTGGGCACACGGTTCATCGAGTGGGCGATCGACGAGTCCCGGCGCGCCGGCTGCCAGCTGGTGCAGCTGACCTCCGACAACACGCGTACCGACGCCCACCGGTTCTACGAGCGGCTGGGCTTCGTGGCCTCCCACGTCGGCTTCAAGCTCCAACTCTGAGACAAGCACGGGAACCGGCACCCACAGGTGTGGCCATGTTCCACGTGAAACATGGCCACACCTCTTGTGGACCCAACGTCGACTAGCCGATACCCCGCCATCCCGCAGGGTCCACGCCACCGGGAACATCGGCTGCTTCGTCGTACGGCCGGCGCGTGAACACGAAGGAGCCGAGGTCGAGATGGTCCACGGTGCCGTCCGGACGTCGTACGGCGCGCAGGATCTCCCCGGCGAAATAGCCCTCCAGGCCGGTCCAGGTGCCATCGCCGTTCGACCGGAAGCGCGAGCGTCGACCGTCCCCGGACAGCGGTCCGAGGGAGAGAAACTCGTCGGCTGTGACGCGCAGAGCGAAGGAGTTGGTGCCCCAGTACCACTGGCCCGCCAACTCCAGAACGGAGTGGTCGACCTCCCGCAGCGGCCGCCACGGCGCGGGAATGCGCGGCTCGGCCTCGGCCACGATGCGTACGAGATCCGCGGCCGCCTGGGACACCATCGGTCCGGAGGTGCAGTTGGCGAGCACCACTGCGGCGACGTCGTCGGCCACGCTGAGTGTGAGGCTCGCCAAGAAGCCCGGTACCGAACCGGAATGACCGACCAGCAGCCGGCCGCCCTGGTTCTCGATCCGCAGGCCGAGCCCATAGCTACCACCGTCCCCCAGCTCCGTGAGCTCGGCGGGCGCCGCGGGCGTCCTCATCTCCCGAAGGGTGGCCGCACTCAGCACCCGGTCGTCCCCGCGGGTCAGGAAGGCGGTGAACCGCGCCAGATCGCCGGTTGTCGACCAGAGTTGCCCCGCAGCCGCCATCCGCCCGTAATCCTCGGTGGGCTCGGGCAGCATCGCGTCCGCCCACGGGTGCACGGCCCAGCCGACCGCATGGGGATGCCGTGGTCGTGTGCTCGTGCGGTTCAGACCCAGGGGTTCGAGCACTTCACGCCGTAGCACCCCGTCCCAGGGCGCGCCGCGGAGTGTCTCGACGAGGGCGCCGAGGAGGCTGTAGCCGGGGTTGGAGTAATGGAATCGACGGCCGGCCGGGTGCAGGAGGGGCTGCTCGCCGAGGACGTCGGCGAGCTCGGGACGCATCTCACCTGGTGTCCGCTCCCACCACGGTCCGGGCGATTCGGCCGCCAGCCCTCCGGTGTGCGACAGGAGTTGGCCCACCGTGGCCTCCCCCGCACCGGTGCCCGGCAGATGCTTCTCCAGAGGGTCATCGAGGTCGAGGGCGCCCTCGTCACGCAGCCGCAGCACGAGAACGGCGGTGAACGTCTTGGTGATCGAGCCGATCCGGTACTGCACCTGCTCGTCCTGCGCATGTCCGTCGATCGAGGCCCGTGCGCCGTGCCACACGGTCCGCCCGTCCCGTACGACGGCGGCGGCCAGCGACGGTGCCCGCCCTTCGCTCTGGGCCACGGCGATCCGGTGCAGCAGCGCACGCCGTGTGCCGGGTAGCAACTCTTCCTGAACTGTCGTCATGGCCACAGTCCACCCCCGCACACGCCAGGCGTCGAGCACATTTCGCCCAGGGTGTAGGTTCTCTCGACTCATGTCATGACGCAGCCCGCTGACCTGGTGCTCTGCGACCTGTCTCACCGTGTGGCATGGAAGATCCGTCTCACGAGGGTGGCCATTTCCTCAGCGCAGACGGCAGACTCCGGCGGTGACCTCGAACTCCCCGCGCCCCGCTCGACACGAACCAACTCCCGCCGACCCTGATCTCTATCCGGATCTTGCGGCTGCCGGCAGTCTGGCCGCGGCACTGGAACTGGCCGCTGCCGAGCAGGGGCTCGACCTGGATGCGGTGCTGAGCAACGATTCGGACCCGCTGCGGACAGCCAGCGTCACCAGCACAGCCCCTGACCGGGAACCTTGCTGGATCTTCATCGGGTCGGAGAGCCGCTGGTTCAACATCAATGGCCTGCATCAAGGCGTTCAACTGCTCTCGGGCTCAACCTCCGATCTGAAAGAGCTGGCCCGGGCCGCAGCAGGTTGGCGAAACGGGGCCCGGCTTCGCGAGATCCAGAAGGCTGCGCCCTTCATCAAGGTGAGCGAGCTGACCGAAGCACATGAACGCGGTCCAGCCGAAGCGGTCACCGTGCAGTGGCGGCTCCTCTTGGAGGATTTGCGCCAGGAAGCGCACCGGCTCGACCTCGCCCGCCAGACACTGGCGCTCGCCGAGATGGCGTCGGCCGAACCGAAGCTGCGGCAGTTGTATCCGTTCACCAGCCACTGGTCACTTCACTTCACGACCTGCACCGGGTTCCCGTACTCATGGGACGTGCCGTTCGTCGATCCGCTGAGCGACGGCCGATATCGCGTTTGCGGTCCCTCCCGGGGGACAGTGATAGGCGAGGCAGACACGGCTGAGCACGCCATCGCCTTGCTGATAGACGGTCTGCCGGCCGACTGCGGTCCAGCTGTCGCTGGCACCGCCAACGATCTGCGCAATCAGCAACTGGGCTGATCAGGTCCGTCCGGGAACCGCCCGCCCTTTGTCTGGATCCATTCGTGAATGCTCTCGATGGCGTCGCGGAGATCCTGGAGGGTCTGGAGATCACGATGCTGTTGTCGGACCTGGCCGGTTGCCACGTCCCCGTACTCAAGTTCAGCTTCACCGCTGCTCCAGACGATGAGCACGGCGATGTGGTAATCCCTTTCGAGCGTCATCCAGGTGCTGGTCTTGGTTCGGCCATCCGCGGGCGACTGCTGGACGTCATCCCGCAGAGCTGCAAGCGTTCCTCGTGCTCGGCGAACCACGCCTGAAGCCTCTGCGGCAGCTCGACCGAAACCCGCCGACCTTCTCCGGTTGGTCTCATGGCTGAGCGATGAATCCTGCGGATCGGTCGAGCTGAAAAGGAGAACCGGCCCGGGTTGGATCCCAGCCTTGCTCTCGGGCTTCTCGAATGCTGGCAACAACGTGAGCTGGACGAATGGGTTCTGCCTCGACGCCCACCCAGTTACTGGGATGGGCCTGGCCGCTGGTAACGATCAAGGTCGTCCCCGACTGGCTGCCGTTGGCCGCCTCGACCGCGTAGGTCATCGGTGTCCAGCAGAGTCCCTGCATGTAGGAGGGCTTCCTCCGGATCCGCCAGCAGTACTCGATCCCGTCAACAGTTATGCGCCGGGACCCCTTCTTGTTCAGCGCCACCATTCCCCCTCTTCGGTCGGACTGTAGCGCCCTGCAACTGGACTGTCCCGCAGATATTCCTGGGTGTGGCGGCCTCGCTGTCTCAGCCCAAGTCCGGGTGCCCCATATCTCAGGGCCGTGGCATTTCTTCAGGACCGGTATCAGCAGCCCTCCACTCCGCCCACTCGCGCACGGTCACGGCATGCTCTATGCGGCTGACGATGTCCTTCTTGGACGCCGTGTCCAAGGTCTCCGGGATCTTGTCGAAGGTGTCGGGCAGGACGTCGAGGAGACCCCAGATCTGTTCGCCGGTGCTGACGGTCAGCAGCTGCTGGCACCTCCACTGCAGCGGCACCTCGGGACGGTGCGTGAGCCGCTGCACGAGCGTGGGAAACAGGTAGTGCGTCGCCTCTGCGGCGAGGTGTTCCTGGAGCCAGTCGACCGGTAGGCGTTGGCTGAACCCGTGCATGGCGGCCTCCTGGGCCAGGTCCAGGAGCTGAGCGGTGTCAACGGCTCGAACAGATGGAAGGGTCGGGGTCATGCCGAGATGATGCCAAGAAGCCTTGCGCGGGGGCCGAGAGGTCAGCTGGGCTGGGACGCGATCTGCCAACGGGCAGTACTCCAGACTTCCTCGAACTCCTCGGAGGTGAGTTGTTCGGGGTCGTGGCCTTCCCATTCCGAGACGGGCAGCTCGGCTGTGATCCCGAACCTGCTGTCGTACTCATTGAGGCGGCCTGCTTCGTGGGCCTGCTGCCATTCGTCGAGGGAGGCGGCTGCGACCGGTGCCAGCTCAGGCCCTTGGAGTTCGACCTGTCGGGTCACCCAGCCATCGGCGTCGACCTCGAAGTAGAACCAGACGTCTTCCTCGTCCCAGTAGCAGCGCATCCATGTGGTCACTGGCCCATGATGAGGGCTTCGGGTTTCAGGAGGTCACCCCTGGTCGTGTCATGTTCTCCGCGAGGGTTCCCCGGGCGGCAGTGGCGACCTTCTGGCCGAAGGGCGTCAGTTTCATGGGGTGTCCGCGCTCAGCACGCTCAAGTAGGTGCTGTCCAAGGTCTTTCTCAAGCCGCTGGATCTGCTTGATGAGTGCCGCAGGAGTGACGCCGCGGGCTCGTGCGGCTTCGTGGAGCGTGGGGTAGTGAACTGCTGCTGCGAAGCGTTCCAGTCGCTGCCATGCGTAGGGGCTGGTGAGAGCCTTGCGCAGGATCGCCGGCGTGCGAGCTGCTTGTTCGGCCAAGCGAAGGGCGGAGTTGTGGCTCGCTCCGCCGCGGGTCCTGATCGGGATGTGGTGCCTGTGTGCCCATCGCTCCATGTTTGCGCGGCTCATGCCTCTCTCCCGAGCAAGATCAGTGAGAGTCCGGCGGCGAACGACGTACTGCTCGTGTAGCCAGTCGCGCTCAATGGTCCCTCGCCGCGTGTAGTCCTGCGGTCCATCACGCAGCGGGATGCCGTACTCATGTGTGAGCGAGGTCAGGACCCTGCGGGAGATGCCTGTAAGTTCTGCAATCCGGGCAAGTGAGAGATGTTTTCGCAGGTAGAAGCGGACGAAGTCGCTTCTCGGGAGCCGTTGTCGAGCCGCGTGACGAACTCGGCCTGTTGATCTCGCGGCGGCCTCGGTCATCGCAGCGGCAGGAGCGGGGTTCTCCTCGAGTAGACCTCGGACCACGGGGATGCTGGTTCCAAGGGTCTGAGCTGTCCGTCGAACGGGATGCTTGCCCTGACGGATCAGACAGTGCAGGTGAGGGATGTCGATGGAAGTGGGGTCAGGGCCGGGCAGGTCGAGTCCATCGAGTAGGTGAGCGGGTGGCTGCCAGACGACCGGCTCGTTCCGGACGTGTTGAGCAAGGAGGAACGCGCGGGCCTCGTCGTTCAGCGCTTTGGCAAGCTCGGGTGTCAGGAAGACGGGAAATCGTGCGGCCTCGACGCGGAAGTGCGCTTCTTCGTCCTCGTCGAACCCTGGGGACGCTTGAGCTGGCAGGCCGCTGATTCGTTGAAACAGACGGCGCCGGACGACCCACTCGCGCCTTCCGTTTCCGGGCTGCGTGCCGGTGGACCGGCAGATCTCCAGCCAGCGCTTGTGCGGCAGCAGGCAGGTGTAGTCCAAGCGGCGGCGCCTGGAGTAGTCGATGGGAACGTCGTGCGCGTCGAGATAGTCGGCCAGTCTGATCAAGGCGGTCTGAATGTCAGGCCAGTGCGGGTCCAGGCCCAGCTTGTGCAGGATGCGGCCGACGGCGGGGCCGTCGGTATGGGAGCCGAGGAGTCCGGTGGCAGCGTCGAGCCGGATCCAGCTATTGATCACCAACAGTGAGGTGGACAAGGTCATAGGAAGGACGTTGTGGAAGCCCTCCGGTGAGGAAGTGAACCGCACGGCCCAGGATGGCCAGAGCATGCTGGGGATCTTCCGGGCCCGCTGGCCACCTGCCCGGCTTGCGGTGCTGGGACGGCTGGGCAGGGCTGTGATCGTGCGGAACCGGAGCTGTTCCAGGGGCTTGAAGGACGGGGCGAGCGCGGCTAGGTGCACGGCCTTGAGAACAGGGCTCAGGCCGCGCCCCCAGCTGTCGATGCTGGTGGCAGTGACTTGGTGAAGATCCGGATGCATTGCCAACAGCAGTTCGCGCATGGCGCTCCCGCTGCGGTGGATGTCGCGGTGAGCGAGGACACTCAACGTGAGCGTCACGGCAACCGCAGTGCTCACTGCTCGCGCTGGCGACATGTAGCCGGGGCGGGCTGTGGCTCGGTGTGCGAGATGGCAGCCGGGCTCGGGGACGAGGTGCCGTTCGGCGAGGTCCGGCGGGGCCAGCTCGACGAGGGAGTGTGGAGGCAGGGCTGCCAGGATGCGGCCGCTGATGGCACGGATGTCATTCAGGGCGGTTCGTGCTGGCTGCGGGTGTGCCGCATAAGGGCCGAACGACGCGGTTCCGGTATCGATGATCCTTAGCAACCGGTCCTGAGCGAGCAGGGCCGGATGCCCTTCCGGCAGGCGGAAAGTAGGGGCTTGGGTCAGATCGAAGCCGCAGCCGGCCGATGGAGGGCCGTCCGTGCGGGTAGGCGGGTTTCCGCAGAACCCTGGTCGGGGGACGACCTTGCCGGAGCGGGGCTGAAGTCTCTGGATGCGTCCGCAGCTCGGACAGCAGTCCGCCAGGAGGCAGCGGTGGGTGGGACAGGCGAAGGTCCAGCCCAGGCGCCAGGTTAGCTGCCAGCGGCCGCTGGATGCGGCCAGGCAGTCTGGACAGAAGCGGGAGCCGGCGCGGCCCCAGAGCCTTCCGCGTTTGACGTGCAGGCCGTCGGCGGTGATGTGTAGGGCCCGGCCGTCGTAGTGGGCCAGCGTCATGCTCGTGACCGTTTCCGGGGCCAGTCCGCTCGCGCGGGCGACGGCTGCGGCTTCTGGGGCAGACAGCGCGATCGTCCAGTCTGGAGGGATGCTCCGGACGCGTTCACTAGAGCCACTCCGGGAGGGAAATCCGAGATGCCGCTGAATCTCGCCCAAGGTGGTGTGATGGCGAACCGCCGATGTCTCCAGCCAGGAGTCGAATGCCTCGCCGGGAAGGGGCTCCACCCGCAGCGGGAGGGTTCGAATGCCCGGTCTCATGCAGCCTTCCGTCGGTTGGCGCCGGGTCGGCTGATCAACTTCCCTCGCTCCAGCGCGGTTTCGAGCTCTCTGCGGGCGGCCTCAGACGCCTCGTCGTTCCTCACCCGGTCGAGCAGGTCACGGTCGAGGCGTTCGGTGCCGCTGCGGATGGCTCGCTGGCAGCCGCGGTTGATCAGGGTCATCAGCGAGCCGATATGGCCGGTGCTGCGGGCAAAGAGGTAGTCGGACAGGTCGTCCGCGAGCATGCCGGGGTGTTTGTCGGAAAGGATGATGCGCTGTTCGATAGCTAGGAGCATCTGCCGCCATTCGCGGCGACCGTTCTCTTTGGTGATCGTGAAGGGCGGCATGTCCAGTCGCGTGGTTCGGCGGCCCGTCTGAGCCAGGGTTGTGTCGCCGATTTCGCCTTCGCTGAACAGTCCCTTCTCAGCGAGTCCGACCCCGACTTTCAGCAAGGTCACGGGGAACTCGTTGGCGATTCACTTGAGATGGTTGCTGACCTCGATGCCGCTGGTCTTGCGCCATTTCAGAAAGTGCAGGTCATCCAGCACCAGCAGACGGACTTCACAGGACAACACGCAGTCCAGAGCCTGCTGGCCAAGCTGGGCTGTGGTGCCGCGGTGGCGGCCAGGGTGCCCGAAGAACTCCAGCAGGGCTCGATTCAGGTCCTTCATGCCGGTGTTGCCGGTGAGCCCGACCCGGCAGACCGGCCATCGCTCATTGCCCTGCGCGGTGAACTCGCATTGCTCGGCAATCTCTCTGCGGTGGAATTCCCGGGCGAACGCGAGGACCAAGGTGGTTTTACCCAAACCCGGAAAGGCATCGACGGCCACGGCGCCCTTGGCTTTGTCGCCGTCCTGCAGGTTGCTGTCGACGATGTCCCACAAATCTTCGTGCAATGCGGCAAGTTGCGGAGTCTTGATCGGTCCGAGGTTGGCATGCCATTCGCGTCGCCGACGGTTGTATTCAGTTCTCGCCTCGGGACTGAGCTTCTTCAGCTCGGCGCGTGTCAGCAGCTCTGGTTGGCTTCGGCGTGGGGCATCGGCGAACGCTTTGAAGTCCTCCTTCCGGGATAGTGCCAGGTTGCCCGTGCTCGGCAGGCTGGTGGTGCCGGTCACGCATCCTCCAGGGCGTCGGCGTAGAAGTCGTCCTCGTCAGCCAGGTCTTCCAGGTCGGCTTCGTCGTCATCGCCCGTTTCGGCCGCCTCGGCCGCCTCCGGCTCTCCGCGGGGAGAGGCCATCTCCTCGCCCAGGGCCTTGCGGACGGAAGGCAGCGAGATGACCTGTTCATCGGTGTCGGGCAGTTCGATGGCGGCCTGTTCACGCGAGAGCCGCAGGGCGATGCGCCGCTCGGCCAGCGTCGTGCCCAGTCCGAGGTTCCAGCGTTCCAGCAGGTCGGCGACGGCGAGCCGGTCGTCGGGGTAGCGGTATCTCGCGGCGGCCAGCTTTCGGGCGAAGATCAGAGCGTCCTCGCTCAGCGGCATTCCAGCCGCAGGTGCGTGCTCCCAGACCAGGGCATGCCAGCGGCGGTCCGGAGCCCGGAAGTAGATCCGGGTGATGTCGTCGGGGTCGACCTGGAATGGTGAGCCGTTCTTGACCGGTCCGTCGTACGGACTCCGGACATTACTGAGGCCCTTGAGACCGGGCCCGTTGTAGCGGCGGCGATCGATCTCGACGCCGTAGTGCTGGATCGTGCGCCATTCAGTCTTCAGGAACTCGTAGGCGAGGTTCGGGTCCCGAGGTGCTTCGATGTAGCCGGCCCGGGCCATGCCATGCTCGAACATCTTCGCCGGGGACATCCGCAGCCCGGGCAACCCAGGGTCGACCAGACTTGCGTGAGGCCGGTGGTGGTAAACCACCGCGACCCACTCCCGGATGATCGCCTCCAGCTCGTGCAGGAAGAAGAACGCGTCGTCCTCCGGGTGTTCGCCCCGGGAATGGATGTCTGGCCCCTTGTAGCCGGGCAGCACTTGCAGCAGCCCCTCGCGCAGGGTGCGAAAGAACCTTTCCACGGGTCCTTTGTCCCGGCCTGTCCGCAGCCTCGCGGGCTGGATGGAGATACCCATTCTCCGGCAGACGCTGGTCAGATGCTCGGAGTCGTAGGGCTTGCCGTGATCGATGACCACAGTCTCCGGAACCAGGACAGGGCCCGAAGCGCCGGCTCCTTCGGCGACAGCCGTGTCGACCAGGACGGTCCGCGGGATGCCGTGCTCAGGCCAGACCGCGTAGCGCGGCCAGTCTCGCCCCGCTGGCGGTGGGCGGAACGACTGGTAGAGCACCGCAGCAACGTCCACCGCCTTCGTCGACACCGGGGTGAGGCGGATCCCGGTGATGCAGCGGGTGTACCAGTCCATGCCGACACTCAGCTCGGCCTGCACCCATCGCAGCGTGAACGGGTCGAAGGCGAACACGTCCAGCCTGGTGGAGTCCATCAGCAAGTACTCGCCCGGCCTGGTTGGCCGCAGCTTGCCGTAGGGCCCGTCCGGCCGGTCGGCGATGTCCCGGTTTCGCTTCGTACTCAGCCGGAACAGCGGATGTTGGTCCTCCAGTTCCTCGAGGAGCCGGAAGGCCGTGGCCCGACTGGGCTGCGGCACGGCGTCCGGACCGAACCGCGCGATCACACGGGCCCGGGTCCGTTCGATCACCATCGTGCGGGACGGCTTCGACTCTCGTGTGTGTTCGACCATTACCTCCCTGGCCGTCTCCACCCACCGGTCGTCCACCTTGGCGGCCCGCCCCCGTGCTGGCCGTCCGGCGGCCGCCAGACCCGCCTCGCCGCCGCGGCGGTAGTCCCGCACCCACCGCTCGATGGTGCGAACGGTGACGCCGATTTCAGCCGCCTTACTCGCGTAACGATCACCAAGCGAGACATCAGGCAGGTAATCCGGCCTCGGCTCCCCACCCGCCGCCAGCTCGGGCGTTCCCGACCGGTAGCCCGTAAGGACCTCACGGATGTGGGCTGCCCGCTCTCGTACTCCGTCTTGCTCGGACTCCGACTGCTGACTCAGCACGACACCGGCGATGTCTTCGTCATCGTCACTGGACGGCCCCGAACCCTCCGGGATCACGCGGGCTCGGTCAGACAGCAGCAGTTCCTTCACACCCAGCCGAATCAACTTGCCCCGGCCGTCCTTGAGTACCGCCTCGTTGCCGTTCGAGGTGATCGCCAACTCGATCACCTCAACGGTCTCACCGTCATAGCGGAACCGGGTGCCGACGCCCACGCGGGTTCCGGCCCAGCTCACTGCGGGACCTTCAGGACATGGCGGCTGCTGATCGGTGTGCTCAGGTCAGTGACGACCTCTCCGACCCAGAGAAGATGCAGGGCCGCGGAACGGAGCTCCTCCCGTTCCCGCTCCGGAAGCCGTTCACCCAGCTCACCAAGTGCCCGCCCGTCCAAGCCCATGGCCCGGACCTCATCAAGCAAGGCTCTATTGAAGAGCCAGTCACGTCGATACCCGGCAAGGAACCGTACGTTCTCCAGTTCTGCCGGAGGCGGCTCACTCCAGACGACGTACTGCCATCCCCGCCTTTCCACCACCCGCCGGGTCCAGGCGAAGGTGAATGCCACCTCTGGCTTGGTCACCCGATGCATCGGCTTGACGTCCACAACGACCGGACCGTCTCCGGTGATCAGCAAGTAGTCAGGGATATGCCTGCGAATCTTCCCCTCGACGTCAGCTTTGAGTAGGAACGGCTGTGCCTGGATGCGGCGAACAGACGGGGCGAAGTCATCGAGCAGCAGCCGGGCCAGTTCAAGACGCGACTCGTAGATCACATGGTCGCGCATGGTGGAGGACCAGTACGTACCCGAGTAGTGCTTCTGGCCCTTGTACCAACGGAAGGTTCTCCACGGAGTCACCGCCGCCAACGTGGCACTACCGGTGCTCTCCCACGGTTCGTCTTCGACCACCTGGTCCGGCGTACGGAAGCTCACCACGGCAGACTCAACTGACACCAGCCACCCCCGCCCCTGCAGCAGGCTCGATGCGATCAAGCACTGGATGACAGCCTGGAGCAGACAGCCGGGCTCCCTCCAGAAAAGCCGGAGGCACTCACACGTTCGAGCGAAACACGGTCCGGGCTCTAGCCAAGTCTCACGGTGATGTCGTATCCGACATCCATCCGACATCGACCGTGAGATTCCGACACGGGAAATGAGGCCCTACACAGGGCGCGATCAGGTCTGTGCCATGTCCACGAAGCGCGAGTAGTGGCCCTGGAAGGCCACGGTGATCGTGGCCGTCGGGCCGTTACGGTGCTTGCCCACGATGATGTCCGCCTCGCCCGCGCGGGGTGACTCCTTCTCGTACGCGTCCTCGCGGTGCAGCAGGATCACCATGTCCGCGTCCTGCTCGATGGAGCCGGACTCACGCAGGTCGGACACCATCGGCTTCTTGTCCGTGCGCTGCTCGGGCCCACGGTTCAGCTGCGAGAGCGCGATCACCGGGACCTCCAGCTCCTTGGCCAGGAGCTTGAGGTTCCGGGACATGTCCGAGACCTCCTGCTGACGGCTCTCGGCGCGCTTGGAGCCGCCCGACTGCATCAGCTGCAGATAGTCGATGATGACGAGCTTGATGTCGTTGCGCTGTTTGAGCCGACGGCACTTCGCCCGGATCTCCATCATCGACAGGTTGGGCGAGTCGTCGATGTAGAGCGGTGCCGACGACACCTCGGGCATCCGGCGTGCCAGGCGGGTCCAGTCATCGTCCGTCATGGTGCCCGAACGCATGTGGTGCAGGGCGACACGGGCCTCGGCGGACAGCAGGCGCATCGCGATCTCGTTGCGGCCCATTTCGAGGGAGAAGATGACGCTCGGGAGGTTGTGCTTGATCGAAGCCGCCCGCGCGAAGTCCAGTGCGAGCGTGGACTTACCCATGGCGGGACGGGCCGCGATGACGATCATCTGACCCGGGTGCAGGCCATTGGTGAGTGAGTCGAGGTCCGTGAATCCCGTGGGCACACCGGTCATCTCGCCGCTGCGCGAGCCGATCGCCTCGATCTCGTCGAGGGCGCCCTCCATGATGTCGCCGAGCGGGAGGTAGTCCTCGCTGGTGCGCTGCTCGGTGACCGCGTAGATTTCCGCCTGGGCGCGGTTGACGATCTCGTCGACGTCGTCGTCGCCCGCGTATCCCATCTGTGTGATGCGGGTGCCAGCCTCGACGAGGCGGCGCAACACCGCACGCTCGTGCACGATTTCCGCGTAGTACTCGGCGTTGGCAGCCGTCGGCACCGTTTGGACGAGCGTGTGCAGATAGGCTGCGCCGCCGACCTTGTTGATCTCACCGCGCTTGGTGAGTTCGGCGGCGATCGTGATGGGGTCGGCCGGTTCACCCTTCGCGTAGACGTCGAGGATCGCCTGGAAGATCGTCTCGTGCGCGGGCTTGTAGAAGTCGTGACCCTTGAGGATCTCGACCACGTCGGCGATGGCGTCCTTGGACAGGAGCATGCCGCCGAGGACGGACTGCTCGGCATCGAGGTCCTGCGGAGGTACCCGCTCGAATGCCGTGCCGCCGCCGTCCCACTCACCGCTGTCCCGGCCGCGGTCGTGCTGCTCGTCCCGGCCGCGGCCGCCGTCGCTGCGCCGCCGGGCGGGGGGCAGACGATCGCTGGGACCGCTGTCGGCCCACGGATCGTCCAAGGGCTCGGAAATGCTCACCGAGCCACCTCCTCCCGTCCGCGGAGCGGACCTCGCCGCGCTTCTCATTTCTAAGGCACGGCACTGACAACTGAGAGGCCCAACTCCGGTTCTCCCACGTCGGTTTTGTGAGGTTTTCACAGCTGTCGGAGGGAGCAGGCGCCGGACAACCGTAGGCCCGCGGGCACCGTCAGCCAATCTGGTTATCCACAGGCCATGTGGACGACGGCCCGGATGCTGTGGAGAACTCCGCAAAACCTGTGCACGACCCGGTGGACAGGGCTGTGAACAAGCCCTCGAAATTCCCTCTGCGACTCCTTTGACCTGCATGTCTACCGTCCACGGGCTGTGCAGAAGAAAAACTTCCCCAGTCGGGCCAAGTTCGCTTCGAACGGCGCGCGAGAGACCACGCGACGATACGGTCGGTAAGGGGCACAATGGGTTTGCATCTCTTACCTGTGGACGATTAGATTGGTGGTCATGACACAGGCCCCCGCGACGCCCCAGGCCACCCGGCGACAGCACGATCGGGCGATCGTCGCACTGGCCGTGCCGGCATTCGGCGCGCTCGTCGCAGAGCCCCTCTTCGTCATGGCCGACAGCGCCATCGTGGGCCACCTCGGCACCGCACAGCTCGCCGGCCTCGGAGTCGCCTCCGCCCTCCTGACGACAGCCGTCAGTGTCTTCATCTTCCTGGCCTACGCCACCACGGCGGCGGTAGCGCGCCGCGTGGGCGCGGGCGACCTCCCGGCAGCCATCCGCCAGGGCATGGACGGCATCTGGCTGGCGCTGCTGCTCGGAGCCGCCGTGATCGCCGTCGTGCTGCCCACCGCTCCCGCACTCGTCGAGCTCTTCGGCGCCTCGGACACGGCAGCCCCGTACGCGATCACCTACCTGCGCATCTCGGCGCTCGGCATTCCGGCCATGCTCGTCGTCCTCGCCGCGACCGGCGTCCTGCGCGGCCTCCAGGACACCAGGACACCGCTCTATGTCGCCGTCGCAGGCTTCATCGCCAACGCCGCCTTGAACGTCGGCCTCGTCTACGGCGCGGGCCTCGGTATCGCGGGCTCCGCCTGGGGCACCGTCATCGCCCAGTGCGGCATGGCCGCGGCCTACCTCGCCGTGGTGATCCGCGGTGCCCGCCGCCACGGCGCCTCGCTGCGGCCCGATGCCGCCGGCATACGGGCTTCCGCTCAGGCCGGAGTGCCGCTGCTGGTGCGCACGTTGTCCCTTCGAGCCGTCCTGATGATCGCCACCGCCGTCGCCGCCCGTCTCGGTGATGCCGACATCGCAGCCCATCAGATCATTCTGTCCCTGTGGAGCCTGCTCGCCTTCGCCCTGGACGCCATCGCCATCGCCGGGCAGGCCATCATCGGGCGCTATCTCGGTGCCGACGACGCGAAGGGCGCCCGCGAAGCATGCCGTCGCATGGTCGAGTGGGGTATCGCGGTCGGTGTTGTCCTGGGGCTCCTGGTCATCGCGTCCCGGCCGCTCTTCCTGCCTCTATTCACCAGTGACACCCTGGTGAAGGACACCGCGCTGCCCGCACTGCTCCTCGTGGCACTCTCCCAGCCGATCTGCGGTGTGGTCTTCGTCCTGGACGGCGTCCTGATGGGAGCCGGAGACGGTCCCTACCTGGCCTGGGCCATGGTGCTCACCCTCGCCGTCTTCACACCGGTGGCCCTGTTGGTACCCCTCCTGGGCGGAGGCCTGACTGCTGTGTGGGGTGCGATGACGCTGATGATGGCGGTCCGGATGGTGACGCTCTGGCTGCGCACCCGCTCGGGCCGATGGGTGGTCACCGGCGCGACCCGCTGACCGTTTCACGTGAAACCGGCGTTTCACGTGAAACAGGGGCGCCGCCCTTCCCCGACCTCGCCGCCCTTCCCCGACCTCGACACGCAGGGCAATGGAGAAGGGGCCGCACCCAGTGGGTGCGGCCCCTTCTCTCAGCTGTTCAGCCGAAGCTGGTCAAGCCGGTCGCAGCGCTCAGGCGGCGACGACCTCGATGTTGACCTTGGCGGCAACCTCGGGGTGCAGACGCACCGACGTCTCGTGGGCGCCCAGGGTCTTGATCGGCGAGCCCAGCTCGATGCGGCGCTTGTCGACCTCGGGGCCACCGGCAGCCTTGATCGCCGAGGCGACATCGGCCGGGGTGACGGAACCGAAGAGGCGACCGGCGTCGCCGGAGCGGACGGCCAGACGGACCTTGACGCCCTCGAGCTGAGCCTTCACCTGGTTGGCCTGCTCGATGGTCTGGATCTCGTGGATCTTGCGAGCGCGACGGATCTGCTCGACGTCCTTCTCGCCACCCTTGGTCCAGCGGATCGCGAACTTCCGCGGGATCAGGTAGTTGCGAGCGTAACCGTCCTTGACGTCGACGACGTCGCCCGCGGCACCGAGGCCGGAGACCTCGTGGGTCAGGATGATCTTCATGTGTCGGTCACCCTTCCCTTATCGCGCGGTGGAGGTGTAGGGCAGCAGCGCCATCTCACGGCTGTTCTTGACGGCCGTGGCGACGTCACGCTGGTGCTGCGTGCAGTTGCCGGTCACGCGGCGGGCACGAATCTTGCCGCGGTCGGAAATGAACTTCCGCAGCATGTTCGTGTCCTTGTAGTCCACGTACGTGACCTTGTCCTTGCAGAAAGCGCAGACCTTCTTCTTCGGCTTGCGCACAGGCGGCTTCGCCATGGTGTTTCTCCTGTGTGATCAAGAAGTTGGGATACGGCCCACCCTCGACCTGATCAGGCCCGGACGACCGGGCCCGAGGGCCTAGAAGGGGGGCTCGTCCGAGTAGCCGCCACCGCTGCCGGAGTTTCCACCCCAGCCACCACCGCCGCCCTGGCCGCCACCGGCGGGAGCGCCGGTCGCCCACGGGTCGTCGGCGGGAGCGCCGCCGCTCTGCTGACCGCCGCCGGGGCCACCGCCCCAGCCGCCGCCACCCTGGCCGCCACCGCCGCTGTAACCGCCCTGACCACCGCGGCCACTGGTCTTGGTGACCTTGGCCGTGGCGTTGCGCAGGCTGGGGCCGACTTCCTCGACGTCCAGCTCGAAGACCGTGCGCTTGACACCCTCGCGATCCTCGTAGGACCGCTGCTTCAGCCGGCCCTGCACGATGACGCGCATGCCTCGCTGGAGCGACTCGGCGACGTTCTCCGCCGCCTGACGCCAGACCGAGCAGGTGAGGAAGAGGCTCTCGCCGTCCTTCCACTCGTTCGTCTGGCGGTCGAAGGTGCGGGGAGTGGACGCGACACGGAACTTCGCGACCGCCGCACCGGAAGGGGTGAAGCGCAGCTCGGGGTCGTCGACAAGATTGCCGATGACCGTGATGACGGTCTCGCCTGCCATGGGGGAACCTCTCGGCGGGTTTGCTGCTGCTGGCTGCTTGTGCTGCTACTCAGATTCCCGAGATCAGCTGAGCGGGGAAGCTCAGTGGGTCTCGGGACGGAGGACCTTGGTCCGGAGGACCGACTCGTTCAGGTTCATCTGGCGGTCGAGCTCCTTGACGACCGCAGGCTCGGCCTGCAGGTCGATGACCGAGTAGATGCCCTCGGGCTTCTTCTTGATCTCGTACGCGAGACGACGACGGCCCCAGGTGTCGACCTTCTCCACCTTTCCGTTGCCCTCGCGGACGACGGAGAGGAAGTTCTCGATCAGCGGGGAGACAGCGCGCTCCTCGAGATCGGGGTCGAGGATGACCATCACCTCGTAGTGACGCATGTGGAACCCACCTCCTTTGGACTCAGCGGCCACGGTCGTTCCGTGGCAGGAGGGTTGTGATGCGTACGCAACGGTATCGGCCGCCACTGACAATCGGGGGTCGGCTTGCGACATCCCCGCTCTGAGCTGGGCGGAGTCCCTGGCTGTACCTGGGCAGACACCGGTGCAGACGGTACAGACTACCTGCACACCGGCTTCCGGTTGAAATCCGGCCGCGGGGGCAGCCAATCTGTACACATCGGGTGTGTATGGCGCTACGATGCGCCGTTTTCCGCAGGAGGTGCCCTCATGGCACAAGCATTGCGACCCAACACCGCCGGATCCCTCTTCGCCTCCGACGGCAAGCCCCACCCCGTCCAGGACGCGCTGATGGCGGTGACCCTGGTCCTCGGGGTGGTGTCCTTCGTCACGGCGATGTTCGACAACCTCCATCTGCTCAGCTCATGGACGGGTCTGGTGGGGATCTTCACCGGCGCCTACGGACAGTGGATCTCCGAGACCACCCGCGAGCGCTTCTTCCTGATCCTGGGCCTCGGTGCCTCCGGCGTCGGCTTCTTCCTCGGTATGGCGCACGGCGGACTCTTCGGCGGGCTCTGGTGACCTGACCGACGCCGGTCAGGCGTCCTGGAAGCCCTCCTCGATCGCGGGCGCGCAGGACATCTGCGCGCCCTGCGGACCGCCCCGGGCCGCCAACAGCCCGGGGCGAAGCAGGCGTACGTCCAGTGAGGCCGCTCCCAAGGCGCAGTAGGCTTCGGCGCGAGAGCCGGAGCCCCTGAACCCATGGGGACACACCAGCCCGAGGAGCGCCCCGAATGAGCCTGACCCTGAGGACGATCAGTCGCGAGCAGCATCTGGCGTACATCCAGAGCCTGCCGTCGGCGAGCCACATGCAGGTTCCGGCCTGGGCCGACGTCAAGGCCGAGTGGCGTTCGGAGAACCTCGGCTGGTTCGACAGCAGGACCGGTGAGCTCGTCGGCGTCGGTCTCGTCCTCTACCGACAGCTGCCGAAGATCAAGCGCTATCTGGCCTATCTGCCCGAGGGCCCGGTCATCAACTGGTACGCGCCGAATCTGACCGAGTGGCTGGAACCGATGCTCGCGCACCTCAAGCAACAGGGCGCCTTCTCCGTGAAGATGGGCCCGCCGGTGATCATCCGGCGCTGGGAGGCCGGCTCCATCAAGGCGGGCATCCAGAACCCCGACGTGAAGCGACTGCGCGACATCGAGGCCGACTTCATCGAGCCGCGCGCCTTCGAGGTGGCCGACAAACTGCGCCGTATGGGCTGGCAGCAGGGCGAGGACGGCGGCGCCGGCTTCGGCGACGTCCAGCCCCGCTACGTCTACCAGGTGCCGCTGGCGAACCGTTCCCTTGAAGAGGTCCACAAGAACTTCAACCAGCTGTGGCGGCGCAACATCAAGAAGGCCGAGAAGGCCGGCGTCGAGGTCGTCCAGGGCGGTTACCACGACCTGGAGGAGTGGCAGCGGCTGTACGAGATCACGGCCGTGCGCGACCACTTCCGGCCCCGCCCGCTGTCGTACTTCCAGCGCATGTGGACGGCCCTCAACACCGAGGACCCCAACCGCATGCGGCTGTACTTCGCCCGCCACAACGGCGTGAACCTGTCGGCGGCCACGATGCTGATCGTCGGCGGGCACGTCTGGTACTCCTACGGCGCCTCCGACAACATCGGCCGGGAGTTCCGCCCGTCCAACGCGATGCAGTGGCGGATGCTGCGCGACGCCTACGCGCTCGGCGCGACCGTCTACGACCTGCGCGGCATCTCCGACTCCCTGGACGAGTCGGACCACCTGTTCGGCCTGATCCAGTTCAAGGTCGGCACGGGCGGGCAGGCCGCCGAGTACCTCGGCGAGTGGGACTTCCCCCTGAACAAGCTGCTCCACAAGGCTCTCGACATCTACATGTCGCGCCGCTGAGCGACCCCTCGCCGCCTCCATGGCGTCACCAGCTTCGACAGCTCCCATACCTCTGATACACCGCAGCCACGAGAAAGGTTCCAGGTCCGGCCATGGCGCTCACGCTCTACGTCGACACCGCGCGCTGGCGGGCGCACCACAAGCACGTACAGGAGCAGTTCCCGGGACTCGTCCCGGTCTGCAAGGGCAACGGCTACGGCTTCGGGCACGAGCGGCTGGCGGAGGAGGCCACCCGGCTGGGCTCGGACATCCTCGCCGTCGGCACGACCTACGAGGCCGCGCGCATCAAGGACTTCTTCGGCGGTGACCTGCTGGTGCTGACCCCGTACCGGCGGGGCGAGGAGCCCGTGCCGCTGCCCGACCGGGTCGTGCGCTCGGTGTCGTCGATCGACGGCGTGTACGGCCTCGTCGGCGCCCGGGTCGTGATCGAGGTGATGTCCTCGATGAAGCGGCACGGCATCAGCGAGCAGGACCTGCCCCAGCTGCACGCCGCCATAGAGAACGTCCGGCTCGAGGGCTTCGCCATCCACCTGCCGCTGGACCGTACCGACGGCTCCGACGCCGTCGAGGAGGTCATCGGCTGGATGGACCGGCTGCGCGCGGCCCGGCTGCCGCTGCACACCATGTTCGTCAGCCACCTCAAGGCCGAGGAACTCATCCGGCTGCAGCAGCAGTTCCCGCAGACGCGCTTCCGTGCCCGCATCGGCACGCGGCTGTGGCTGGGGGACCACGAGGCCACCGAGTACCGCGGCGCCGTCCTGGACGTCACCCGGGTCGCCAAGGGCGACCGCTTCGGCTACCGCCAGCAGAAGGCGGCCTCGGACGGCTTCCTGGTGGTCGTGGCGGGCGGTACCTCCCACGGGGTGGGCCTGGAGGCCCCGAAGGCCCTGCACGGCGTCATGCCACGCGCCAAGGGTGTCGCCCGGGCCGGCCTCGCCACGGTGAACCGGAACCTCTCGCCGTTCGTCTGGGGCGGCAAGCAGCGCTGGTTCGCCGAGCCGCCGCACATGCAGGTGTCGATCCTGTTCGTGCCCGCGGACGCCCCCGAACCGACGGTCGGCGACGAGCTGGTGGCCCATCTGCGGCACACCACCACGCAGTTCGACCGGCTCGTGGACCGCTGAGCCCTCGCGCCACAGAGCCGCAGACACCGCGAAGGCCGTACACAGCGAGTCCGTGTACGGCCTTTCGCGGGACAGTGCAGCACGCTGTTCGCTCAGGGCGAACTGTCCGCCCGGTCCTCCTTGCCCCACTCCACGGGCGGCCCGTCGAAGTGGGCCGCGTGCCGCGGGGGACGGGCGGCTGCGCCGAGGACGAAGACGTCCTCCGCCCGGTCGAGCACGCCGCCGGAGGGATCATCGTCTCCCGCCTGCCGGACCACGTCCCGCTCCGGCATGAGAATGTCCCGCACGACCACGACACACAGGTACAGCGTCCCCAACAGGTGCACGCCGATGGCCCAGTGGTAGCCGTCGGTCGGCAGGCCCTTGTGGGCGTCTCCGCTGGTGGTGTACGCGAGATACATCCAGATGCCCAGGAAGTACGCCACCTCGCACGCCTGCCAGATGAGGAAGTCCCGCCATTTCGGCCGGGCGAGCACCGCCAGCGGCACCAGCCACAGGACGTACTGCGGTGAGTAGACCTTGTTGGTGAGGATGAAGGCCGCCACCATCAGGAACGCGAGCTGAGCGAAGCGGGGGCGGCGCGGAGCGGCGAGAGCGAGCCCCGCGATACCCACACAGCACACCGCGACCAAGAGCATGGCCAAGGTGTTGACGCTGTCGGTGGTGAGCGGGTCGCTGGAGTTCTGCGCCAGGATCAGCCAGAAGGAGCCGAAGTCGACGCCCCGCTCCTGGCTGAACGTGTAGAACTTCGACCAGCCCTCGAAGGCGAAGAGCATCACCGGCAGGTTCACCACCAGCCAGGCGACGATCGCCCCTCCCAGAGCTGTACCGAACTCCCGCCACTTGCCGGCCCGCCAGCACAGCACGAACAGCGGTCCGAGCAGGAAGACCGGATAGAGCTTGGCCGCCGTGGCGAGCCCCAGCAGCACGCCGAAGGCGAGCGCCCGGCCCCGCGACCACATCAGCATCGCCGCAGCCGTCAGCGCCACCGCCAGCAGATCCCAGTTGATGGTGGCGGTCAGCGCGAAGGCGGGCGCCAGGGCCACCAGCAGACCGTCCCAGGGGCGCCGGGCGTGCGTACGGGTCACACAGACGGCGATGACGGCCGCGCACGCCATCAGCATCCCGGCGTTGACCATCCAGTACCACTGCTCCTGGCGCTGGATGCTGCCGCTGCCGGGTGTCAGCCAGCTGGCCACCTCCATGAACACCCCGGTGAGCACCGGGTACTCGAGGTACTCCATGTCGCCGGAGAGCTTGTCGAAGTACGGCACCAGACCGTCGGCGAAACCGCGCCACTGGTAGAGGTGCGGAATGTCGGAGTAGCACGCATGCGTGTACTGGGAGCTGGCCCCGAAGAACCAGCCGCCGTTGTAGCAGGGCGCCTTCTGGACGAGTCCGAGAGCGAACATCCCGATCGCCACGAGCGCGATGACCCGCACGGGTGTCAGCCACGACGTCCCGGTGAGGGCTCGCCGCCCGAGGGGACCACCGATCAGCTCACTGCCGGCCGCGGCGACCTCGTCGTCCCGGGTGGGCCGCACCGGGTCCGACTCGTGCACGGGCGCTGGTGTCGATTCTGCACTGGGCATGAGCCACATCCTGCCGTACGGACCTAGGAAAAAGCCGAGGGCCGCCCCACCTGGTCCAGTGGGACGGCCCTCGTTTCACGTGAAACATGCGCATGTTTCACGTGAAACACCCGTGTCGGGCATCGAGTGGCTAACCGGCAGGGCCTCCGAAGATCCCGCCGTTCTGATTACCTCTCGTGTCGTCCTCGGTCTCCGTGCCGGAGGGCGACGGACTCGTCTCGCCCGAGCCGCCGTTCACTCCTCCGCCGTTCACCCCGCCCGAGTTGTCCTCGCAGTCGAAGAACGTGGGGCACGTCTGGCTCGGGGACGGCGAGGGCTCGGTCTCCGTCTCGCTGGGGGACGGGGACGGCGACGGGCTCGCCTCCTCGGTCTCGGTCACCGACGGGCTGGGAGACGGCTCGGGGTCCTCGTTGAGAACCTCTCCGATGGCCTCCGGCTCCGGGAACTTCTTCACGGGGAGGTTCTTCATGGCCTCCTCCATGTAGTCGTGCCAGATCTCCGCCGGGAACGAGGCGCCGTGGATCTTCTCCTGGCCACCCGTTCCGAACATCTCCAGGAACGTGCGGTTCTTCTGCGTCTCGTCGTCGGGGTACCGGAACATGCTGATCGCGGTCGAGAGCTGCGGCGTGTAGCCGACGAACCAGGCCGACTTGTTGCCGTCGGTGGTACCGGTCTTGCCGGCCACCTCACGACCGTCCAGCTGAGCGGCGGTACCGGTGCCCTTCTCGACCACGGTCTTCAGGATGTCCGTGACGTTGTCGGCGACCTTCGAGGTGAACGCCTGCTCCGTCTGGGTCTTGTGGGTGTAGATCACTCCGTCCTTGCTGGTGACCTTCTGGACGGAGTAGGGGTCCCGCTGCTTGCCGCTCGCCGCGAAGGTGGCGTAGGAGCCCGCCATGCGGATCGCGCTCGGGTCGGAGATACCGATCGAGAAGGACGGGAAGCCGGCGCCGGTGAGGCTGCCCTCCTTCACGCCGGCGCTCATGGCGGCTTCCTTCACCTTGTCCAGGCCGACGTCCATGCCCAACTGCACGAAGGCGGAGTTCACCGACTCCCGCATCGCCTCACGCAGGTCGATCTTGTAGTTGGGCGGGGTGCCGTATGAGACCTGGCCGTCGTTGGTCTGCAGCCATTCCTCGCCCTTCTCGTTCTTCCAGACCGTCCCGTCATAGTTCTTGATCTTGAGCTTGTTCTTCCCGCTGAACAGGCTCTTGGGGGAGACGATGGTGCGCTCGTCCTGCGCCTGGGACGAGCCCAGGTCGGGATCGCGCACGCCCCACGTCATCGCGGCCGCGAGAACGAACGGCTTGAACGTCGAACCCACCTGGGCGCCGGTCTGGTCGGCGTTGTTGGTGAAGTGCTTGGTCGCGTCCTCACCGCCGTAGATCGCCTCGATGGCACCGGTCTCGGGGTTCACGGAAGCCCCGCCGAACTGGACGTGCGTGTCCGTGTCCGGGCGCTTGTCCGGCTTGATGTTGGCCTTGTAGACCTTGGTGACGGCCTCCTCGAGCTTCGTGACCTTGTTCCTGTCGAAGGTCGTGTAGATCGAGTAGCCACCCTGCCGCAGCTTGTCCTCGGTGATCCCCGTTTCCTTGCTGTGGGTGATCACGTAGCTGTTGGCGAGATCGACGAGATACCCGACCTGGCCGCTCAGCTGCGTGTTGGAACGCGGGTTCTGCCACTTGGGCAACGTCGTGTACTTGGCCCGCTCCGCGGCGTCAAGGTGCTTGTACTCGACCATCTTGTCGAGGGTGTCCTGCATCTGGACCAGGGCCCGACGGCTGTTGGCCGCGGCCGTCGCCGCCGTGTCGATGGAGGTGGCACCGGCGGGGTCGTAGTACGTCGCGCCCTTCAGCATGGCGGCGAGGAAGGCGCACTCACCCGGGTTGAGCTTGATGGCGTCCTTGTTGAAGTACGCACGGGCGGCGGCCTGGATCCCGTAGGCGTTGCGCCCGTAGTACGCGGAGTTCAGGTAGCCGGCGATGATGTCGTTCTTGTCCTCCTCGGCGCCGACCTTGATCGCTACGAAGATCTCCTTGAACTTGCGGGAGATCGTCTGGGACTGGTCGTTCAGCATGGCGTTCTTGACGTACTGCTGGGTGATGGTGGAGCCACCCTGCGTCTGGCCACCCCGTGCCATGTTGAACACCGCGCGCGCGATGCCCTTCGGGTCGATGCCGCTGTCATCGTAGAAAGTCTTGTTCTCCTGCGAGATCACCGCCCAGCGCATCGCCTCGGGGATCTGCGAGAGGTCGATGATCTGGCGGTTCGTCTCCCCACCGGTGGCAACCATCTGGGTGCCGTCTTTCCAGTAGTAGACGTTGTTCTGCGCCGTCGCCGTCTCGTCGACCTTCGGTACGGCCACCATGGCGTACCCGACGCCCGCCACGGCCACCAGGCTGCCGAAGAAGGCGACGCACAGCCCGGCGACGAGCTTCCAGGAGGGCATCCAGCGGCGCCAACCGTCCTTGTCGGCGCGCGGATAGTCGATCAGGCGCTTCTTGCCGGGCACGGGACGCCCACGACCCCGGCCGGTGGGTTCGGCTCCTCTGCGTCGGCCACCCGTGCTTCTCTGTGCCGCGCGTCGGGCCTCGGCACGGCCGCCGTACGACCGCTCCTCGCCTCCCGACCCGTAGAGACCCGACTCGTGCGAGTCGGAAGGAGACCCGGTGGCGCCTCGAGGTGCCGCACGGCGGCCGGAGGACGGGCCGGACTGGCCGCGTCGGGCCGCGGCACGTCCGCCTCCCTGCGGCTGCGGCGGTTTGCGACGGTGCTCGCTCATCGAACGATTACTCCTCGGGCAGGCGCACCCGTGCGCGCCTGGAAACGGCGGCTGGTTTCCTGTCCCCCCGATGTACGGATGCGGTTGGTTGCTCACTCACCCGTACGGCACCGGAGACCTCGACGCCCCCCGGCGTCACGCGAGTCCCGGTGGTCTGCATGGCGCACAGACTACGCACCGTCAAAACCTGCCTAGCCCCGAAGTTCACCACAAATCAGGCAACTTGCCTGTGACGAATCGGTGATGTGATCCCGTTCACCATGCCCCCTCTTGTCGCAACCAGAAGGCCGTTCTATCGTCGTGATGTATCGAGTCGATACATCAGCGCGACATAAGACCGTCAGGAACCCGTCATCACGGGTCGCGGCAGAGGGGAGGCGACGTATGAGCCGGCGTTCCGGCATCCTCGAGTTCGCCGTACTCGGCCTGCTCCGCGAATCTCCGATGCACGGCTATGAGCTGCGCAAACGACTCAACACGTCACTGGGTGTGTTCCGTGCCTTCAGCTACGGGACGCTCTACCCCTGCCTCAAGACGCTGGTCGCGAACGGCTGGTTGATCGAGGAGCCGGGGGACAACCCGGAGGACACCCTCACCGCTCCCCTCACGGGCCGCCGAGCCAAGATCGTCTACCGGTTGACGGCGGAAGGTAAGGAGCACTTCGAGGAACTGCTCTCGCAGACCGGGCCCGACGCGTACGAGGACGAGCACTTCGCGGCTCGCTTCGCATTCTTCGGGCAGACCTCCCGCGATGTGCGCATGCGCGTCCTGGAGGGCCGCCGCAGCCGGCTGGAGGAGCGCCTGGAGAAGATGCGCGCCTCCCTGGCGCGCACGCGCGAGCGCCTCGACGACTACACGCTTGAGCTCCAGCGCCACGGGATGGAGTCCGTGGAGCGCGAAGTGCGCTGGCTGAACGAGCTCATCGAGAGCGAGCGGGCCGGACGGGACCTGAGAGGTTCCGCCTCCGGAGGATCCGCTCAGCAGGACACCACATCTGGAGCGACGGGCGGCCTGCCCCGTCCCGGGAACACCCCCGGGACGGATACGCCCGACGACACCGCCACGTGAGCGCCCACTCAGGGCCTCACTCGTACACACAGGGAGCAACCGGAATGGGTTCGGTTCGCGTAGCCATCGTCGGCGTGGGCAACTGCGCCGCGTCGCTGGTGCAGGGCGTGGAGTACTACAAGGACGCCGACCCGGCGTCCAAGGTCCCGGGCCTGATGCACGTGCAGTTCGGCGACTACCACGTGCGTGACGTCGAGTTCGTCGCCGCGTTCGACGTGGACGCGAAGAAGGTCGGCCTCGACCTCGCGGACGCCATCGGCGCGTCCGAGAACAACACCATCAAGATCTGCGACGTGCCCACCACCGGTGTCACGGTCCAGCGCGGCCACACCCTCGACGGCCTCGGCAAGTACTACCGCGAGACCATCGAGGAGTCCGCCGAGGAGCCGGTCGACGTCGTCCAGGTCCTCAAGGACAAGCAGGTCGACGTCCTCGTCTGCTACCTGCCCGTCGGCTCCGAGGACGCGGCGAAGTTCTACGCCCAGTGCGCCATCGACGCCAAGGTCGCCTTCGTCAACGCGCTCCCGGTCTTCATCGCCGGCACCAAGGAGTGGGCGGACAAGTTCACCGAGGCGGGCGTCCCGATCGTCGGCGACGACATCAAGTCGCAGGTCGGCGCCACCATCACGCACCGCGTCATGGCGAAGCTGTTCGAGGACCGGGGTGTCATCCTGGACCGCACCATGCAGCTGAACGTCGGCGGCAACATGGACTTCAAGAACATGCTCGAGCGCGAGCGCCTGGAATCCAAGAAGATCTCCAAGACGCAGGCCGTCACCTCCCAGATCCCCGACCGGGACCTCGGCGAGAAGAACGTCCACATCGGCCCGTCGGACTACGTGGCGTGGCTCGACGACCGCAAGTGGGCCTACGTCCGCCTCGAGGGCCGCGCCTTCGGTGACGTCCCGCTGAACCTGGAGTACAAGCTCGAGGTCTGGGACTCCCCGAACTCCGCCGGTGTCATCATCGACGCCCTGCGCGCGGCGAAGATCGCCAAGGACCGCGGCATCGGCGGCCCGATCCTGTCGGCCTCCAGCTACTTCATGAAGTCCCCGCCGGTCCAGTACTTCGACGACGAGGCCCGCGAGAACGTCGAGAAGTTCATCAAGGGCGAGGTCGAGCGCTAAAGCCCACCAAGTCGCTCCTGCCAGGGCCGCAGAAGGCTCCCGGGTCACACGCCCCGGGAGCCTTCTCCGTATGTGAGGCTGTGCCCCATGGCCGTCGTCCGTGATCTGCGCGTCCTGCTGCGCTTCGGCAACTTCCGGCGCCTGCTCGCCGTGCGGCTGCTCTCGCAGTGCGCCGACGGCGTCTACCAGGTCGCGCTCGCCACGTACGTCGTCTTCTCACCGGAGAAACAGACCTCGGCCGCGGCGATCGCCTCCGCGATGGCGGTCCTGCTGCTTCCCTACTCCCTGGTCGGTCCCTTCGCAGGCGTCCTGCTGGACCGCTGGCGCCGCCGCCAGGTCCTCGTGCACGGCAACCTGCTGCGCGCGCTGCTGGCATCCGCGACGGCCCTGCTGATGATCAGCGAGGTCCCGGACTGGCTCTTCTACGTCTCCGCGCTGTGTGTCACCGCGGTCAACCGCTTCGTCCTCGCCGGTCTGTCCGCCGCTCTGCCGCGCGTGGTCGACGCCGAGCGCCTGGTGATGGCCAACTCCCTCTCCCCGACCGCCGGAACGCTGGCCGCGACGGCGGGCGGCGGCCTCGCCTTCGTCGTACGGCTCGTGGTGGCGGACTCCGACGCGGCCGTCGTCCTGCTGGGCGCCGCGCTGTACCTGTGCGGGGCGCTCGCATCGCTGCGCATGGCACGCGACCTGCTGGGGCCGGACCCCGCGTTGGTGCAGCCCCGGTTCACGGCAGCGCTCGCCGGGACCGCACGGGACCTGGTGGCGGGCGTACGGCACCTCGCCGAGCCGTCGCGCCGGGGGGCCGCCTGGGCGCTCGGCGCCATGACGCTGATGCGGTTCTGCTACGGCGCCCTGCTGGTCATGCTGCTCATGCTGTGCCGGTACGCCCTGACCTCCGACACCGACGACGGACTCGCCCTGCTGGGGGCGGCGTTGGGCATCTCCGGCGCCGGCTTCTTCGCCGCGGCCGTCGTCACGCCGGGGGCGGTGGGGCGGCTGGGGCCGTTCCGCTGGATCGTCGTGTGCGCGGGAACCGCCGCCGTCCTGGAGCCCGCCCTCGGCCTCCCGTTCGCCACGGCTCCCCTGCTGGTCGCCACGTTCGTCCTGGGTCTGACCACTCAGGGCGCGAAGATCGCCACGGACACGATCGTGCAGTCCTCGGTCGACGACGGCTTCCGCGGCCGGATCTTCTCCGTCTACGACGTGCTCTTCAACGTCGCCTTCGTGGGCGCGGCAGCGGTAGCCGCCCTGATGCTGCCACCGGACGGCCGCTCGGCGGCTCTGGTGGTCACAGTGGCCGTTGTCTACGGTCTGGTTGCTGTGGTTATGGCCCGCTTCGATCTTCAGTAAGTGTCACATAAACGCCACAGAGTGCTCTCGGGAAAGCAAAGTGGCCTGTGGGGGCCGATAGCTTACATGCGTCTTATGTAGCGCCAAGCGCATCCATGTTCTAGGGGGACCCCTCAGTGACTACTCCGCCGCCCGCGGGCCAGAACCCGTACGCCCAGCCGCCCGTGCCCCAGGGGCAGCAGCCGTACGCTCCGTTCCCGAACCAGGGCGCGCCGGTTCCGCCGTCGGCACCGGCCGGGCGTGGCGGCAAGAAGGTGCTGCGCATCCTCGGCATCATCGTCGTCGGCCTCCTCGTGCTTGGCGTGAAGTTCGGCATCGGCTGGTGGGCCGACCGGACCGACGCAGAAACCACCTCGGTGGGCTCGTGCATGCACAACGAGGGCACGGACATCAATCCGGACCTCCAGGAGGTCGACTGCTCGGCGAGCGAGGCCGAGTTCCAGGTCGTCGAGAAGTTCGACGACACGAGCGACGACACCAAGTGTGAGGCCGTCAAGGAGGCGACGATCTCCTACTACCAGGTCGGCGGCGGCCACAACGTCGTCCTCTGCCTGAAGGAAACAAAGTAGCGGTACGGCAGCACCTACACCTGAGGGGCGATGTTTCACGTGAAACATCGCCCCTCGGCGTATCTCCGGGGGGTCGTGTTTCACGTGAAACACGACCCCGTTCCATGGCCTCAGCTCTGCTCGGCCCACCAGTCCTTGAGCGCCGCCACCGCCACGTCGTGCTCCATCGGTCCGTTTTCCAGCCGAAGCTCGAGCAGGTGCTTGTACGCCTTGCCGATGACAGGGCCAGGGCCGACTCCCAGGATCTCCATGATCTGGTTGCCGTCGAGGTCGGGGCGGATCGCGTCCAGCTCCTCCTGCTCCTTCAGCTGGGCGATGCGATCCTCCAGCCCGTCGTACGCACGCGACAGCGCGGCTGCCTTGCGCTTGTTCCGCGTGGTGCAGTCCGAGCGAGTCAGCTTGTGAAGACGGTCGAGCAGCGGTCCCGCGTCCCGCACATAGCGACGGACGGCGGAGTCGGTCCACTCACCGGTGCCGTACCCGTGGAAACGAAGGTGGAGTTCGACCAGGCGAGAGACGTCCTTCACCAGTTCGTTGGAGTACTTCAACGCCGTCATGCGCTTCTTGGTCATCTTCGCGCCGACCACCTCGTGGTGGTGGAACGAGACCCGGCCGTCCTTCTCGAAGCGACGGGTGCGCGGCTTGCCGATGTCGTGCAGCAGCGCGGCCAGACGCAGCGTGAGGTCGGGGCCGTTCTCCTCCAGCGCGATCGCCTGCTCCAGAACGATCAGCGTGTGGTCGTAGACATCCTTGTGCCGGTGGTGCTCATCGCTCTCCAGGCGCAGGGCGGGAAGCTCCGGCAGCACGTACTTGGCGAGCCCTGTGTCCACCAGCAGCGCCAGCCCCTTGCGCGGGTGCGCGGACAGGATCAGCTTGTTCAGCTCGTCCCGGATGCGCTCGGCGGAAACGATCTCCAGGCGGCCGGCCATCTCCGTCATCGCCGTGACGACCTCGGGGGCGACCTCGAAGTCGAGCTGGGCGGCGAAGCGGGCGGCACGCATCATGCGCAGCGGGTCGTCGGAGAAGGACTCCTCGGGCGTGCCCGGGGTGCGCAGCACTCGGGCCGCGAGATCGTCGAGGCCGCCGTGCGGGTCGACGAACTCCTTCTCCGGCAGCGCGACGGCCATCGCGTTCACGGTGAAGTCACGCCGGACGAGGTCCTGCTCGATGGAGTCGCCGTAAGACACCTCGGGCTTGCGGGAGGTCCGGTCGTAGGCCTCGGACCGGTAGGTGGTGACCTCGATCTGGTAGCCGTCCTTCTGCGCGCCGACGGTGCCGAAGGCGATCCCGACCTCCCAGACGGCGTCCGCCCAGGGCCGGACGATCTTCAGGACCTCCTCGGGGTGAGCGTCCGTCGTGAAGTCGAGGTCGTTGCCGAGCCGGCCGAGGAGCGCGTCCCGGACCGAGCCGCCGACCAGGGCGAGCGAGAACCCGGCCTCCTGGAAACGGCGGGCGAGGTCGTCGGCGACAGGTGCGACCCGCAGCAGTTCGCTCACCGCGCGGTGCTGCACCTGGCTCAGGGCACTGAGGTTCTCTTCGTTGGCGTTCGGCACAACAGAAGAGGGTACGTGGCCCGACGGACCGCGGGCGCCTGGATTAGGGCGGGGGACACCTGCCCCGATAGCAGCCCAAGATCAGCGGTCGTGACGTACGCAGGCGCTCCTCTGTATACGTGCACATAGGGGTCGGCCCGGCGGTATCCGCCGATCTTGTGGAGTAGTCCGCGGCACTTACCCTCAGCGCACATCGTTACCATGCGTGGACGCACTTTCCGACGACCACTGACGACGACGAGGGACGGACGAACGCGTGGCCGAGGCGGCAGACTTCCCGGGGATGACTCCCTCACCTGCCCGCCGGTGGCTGCGGCGCACCGGAGCACTGCTCGCGGGGGCGCCTCTGCTGGCCGGTCTGCTCCAGCTGCCCGCCTCCCCGGCGCACGCCGAGGACCAGGCGTCCGCGAAGGAGGCCTCCGGCGCCGGCACGGTGGCCGTCGCCGTGGACTCGCTCACACCGAGCGCCCCCACCGACGGCGACACGCTGACCGTGTCCGGCACGGTGACCAACAACGGCAAGCAAGCGGTCACCGACGCCCACGTCGACCTGCGTGTGGGGGCCGCCCTCACTACCCGCTCGGCGATCGAGACGACCGCCAAGAGGGCCGATGATCTCTCGGGCACCGCCGGGTCCAAGGTGGGCGGCAAGTACGTCGCCAAGTTCGCCGAGCTCACACCGGGCGTCGCCCAGCCCTTCAGCATCTCCGTGCCCGTCGACGAGCTGAATCTCAAGGACGACGGCGTCTACCCCTTGGGCGTCTCACTCTCCGGCGAGACCGCGGCCAAGCCGTGGGAGCGGATGCTGGGCATCCAGCGGACGTTCCTGCCCTGGCACCCCGAAGAGGCGGACACCGCGACGAAGACGACCGTGCTGTGGCCGCTGGTGTCCACCGTCCACATGACGGCGGAGACCGGTTCCAACGAGCAGCAGACGCCGATCTTCCTCAATGACGACCTGGCCGAGGAGATCGGGCCGGGCGGCCGCCTCGACCAGCTCGTGAGCCTGGGCAAGGACCTCGACGTGACCTGGGTCGTCGACCCCGACCTGCTGGCGTCCGTCGACGCCATGGCCGGCCGCTACGACGTCCGCGGCCAAGGCACGAACACCGAGGCCGGCGAGCACCAGGCGGTCGCGAAGCAGTGGCTCGCCGCGCTGCAGTCCGCGGTCGAGGGCAAGGAAGTCGTCGCCCTGCCCTTCGCCGACCCGGACCTCGCCTCCCTCGCCCACAACGGCACCGGTGTCACCGGCTCGCTCAGTCAGCTCGAGGCGGCCACCGACGTCGCCGCCACCACGGTGGAGACGGTGCTCCACGTCACCCCCAGCACCGACTTCGCCTGGCCGGTGGACGGCGCCGTCGACCCGTCGATCGTCAAGGTCGCCACCTCCGCGGGCGCCGACAAGGTGATCGCACGCAGCGACAGCCTGCGGGAGACGGGCAGCCTGTCGTACACGCCGTCCGCCGCTCGCCCCATCGGCGGCGGCACCACGGCGCTGGTCGCTGACGCGAGGCTGTCCACGGCGTTCCAGGGCGATCTGACGAGGGCCTCCACGTCAACGCTCGCCGTGCAGGAGTTCCTGGCGCAGAGCCTGGCGCTGAACCTCCAGACGAGCAAACAGCGCAGCATCGTGGTCGCCCCGCAGCGGATGCCGACCGCCCGCCAGGCCCAGGTGATGGCGGAGGCGGTCACCGCCCTCCAGGGCGGCACCTGGTCGCAGTTCCAGCAGCTCACCGCGACCGCCGCGGCCAAGCCCGACCCCGGCGCCACCACGAAGGTGCCGTCACGGTCGAAGTACCCCTCCTCACTGCGCAAGAAGGAGCTCCCCCGGTCGGCCTTCGAGAACATCGTGGCCACCCAGAGCAAACTCGACAACTTCAAGGTCATCCTCACCGACGAGTCCCGGGTGGTGACCCCCTTCGGGCGGGCCGTCAACCGCGAGATGTCCACCTCGTGGCGGGGCCGGGCCACCCCGGCGAGCGCCTTCCGCCAGGGAGTGCAGGACTACCTCGACACCCTCGCCGATCGGGTCAAGCTGATCCAGAAGTCGGAGACCAAGCTCTCCGGGCGCAGCGCCACGATCCCCGTCACCGTGCAGAACAACCTGGTCCAGGGCGTCGAACACCTGGTCCTGCGGCTCACGTCGACCAATCCGACCCGGCTCGAGATCGGCGGCGAGGCCTACTACGAGCAGCCGATCGCGGTTTCCGGCGGACACAGCACGACCGTGAAGTTCACCACGTCCGCCAACGTCAACGGCCAGACGGCGGTGGTCGCTCAGCTCTACACCGAGGACGGCCGGGAGTACGGTGCACCGGTCACCTTCGACGTGAAGGTCACCGAGATCACGGCCACGGTGATGCTGGTCATCGGCGGCGGTGTCCTGCTGCTGGTGCTGGCCGGCTTCCGCATGTACACCCAGCGCAAGCGCGCCGCGGCCCGCGACGCCGAGGAGGACGCCTCCGAGGAGGCGGGCGAGGCCGACGACACCGCCGCGCCCAGGCAGGACGCGGAGGACCGGCCGACCTCGGAATCCGGTGAACGGTCCCGGGCAGACGACCCGATGCAGCCGAGTGACGGGCCCCCGGACACCGCAGCGGAAAGCACCGACCCTTCCGGGACGGGTGAGAGAGTTGACCGTTGAGGATGTCTGGCCGGTGGGCCCGGGACGATGAGGTGGGGTAACCATGAACGCGCCGTACGACGGTGACGGCGGCCAGGCCGCGGGCAACTCGGGCCACCCAGAGGGCCCGCCGCCCGAGCCCGGCCAGGTGCCGCCGCAGCACCCCGCGGACATGTACCTCCAGGACGCCTACGACCAGGACCCCTACCGGGCGCAGGACCTCACAGCCCAGGACCCGGTCGCCGAGGCGCTGTACGACCGTGCCGCGCACCCCCCGCCGCCCCCGGGCGCCTACCAGCCGCAGCAGCACCTGTACGCCCAGCCGCAGCAGTCCCCGTACGCCCCCGACCCGCGTGTGTGGGCCCAGACGCCGGCGCCCGAGCCGGACGGCCCGAACCAGTACCTGCCGTACGGCGACGACCCCCGCACGACCCAGTTCGTCGGCGTGGACGACCTGGTCACGCACTCCGGCGAGGAGCGGCACGAACCCGACGCCTTCGCCCACCTCTTCCGGGACCAGCAGCAGAGCGGCACACGGCCGGTGGATTCCCCGGCGGTGCCGGGCCCCGCCTCCGCCCCGGGCGACCAGGGACCGGCGCCGCAGTACCAGGCGCCGATGCGCGCGAGCGACCAGACCATGGATCTCGGCGCCGTCCCGGCGGCGAAACCGGCACCGGCCGCGGCCCCCGCCAAGAAGGGCGGGCGGGCCGCAGGACTGCTGAAGTCCAGCGCGGTGATGGCGGCCGGCACGATGGTCTCGCGCCTCACCGGCTTCATCCGCTCCGCGCTGATCGTCTCGGCGCTGGGCGTCGGCCTGCTGGGCGACACCTTCCAGGTCGCCTACCAGCTGCCGACGATGATCTACATCCTCACCGTCGGTGGCGGCCTCAACTCCGTGTTCGTGCCCCAGCTCGTCCGTGCCATGAAGGAGGACGAGGACGGCGGCGAGGCGTACGCCAACCGGCTGCTGACGTTGGTCATGGTGGCGCTCGGCGTGCTCACGGTCGCCGCGATCGCCGCGGCCCCCGTGCTGATCCGCCTCCTGTCCGACTCGGTGGCCAGCGACCCGGCGGCCAACGAGGTCGGCATCACCTTCGTCCGCTACTTCCTGCCCTCCATCTTCTTCATGGGCGTCCACGTCGTGATGGGGCAGATCCTCAACGCGCGCGGCAAGTTCGGCGCGATGATGTGGACGCCGGTCCTGAACAACATCGTCATCATCGTGACGCTGGGCATGTTCATGTGGGTCTACGGCACCGCCGCCGACTCCGGCATGAAGGTCACAACCATCCCGCCGGAGGGCCAGCGGCTCCTCGGCATCGGCGTCCTGCTCGGCCTGGTCGTACAGGCCCTGGCGATGATCCCCTACCTGCGCGAGACGGGCTTCCGGCTGCGGCTGCGCTTCGACTGGAAGGGCCACGGCCTCGGCAAGGCCGTCACGCTCGCCAAGTGGACCTTCCTGTTCGTCCTCGCCAACCAGGCCGGCGCGATCGTCGTCTCCCAGCTGTCCACCGCCGCGGGCAAGGACTCGCCCGTCGACGGCACCGGCTTCGCCGCCTACGCCAACGCCCAGCTGATCTGGGGCCTGCCGCAGGCCATCATCACCGTCTCACTCATGGCGGCCCTGCTGCCCCGCCTCTCCCGCTCGGCGGCCGAGGGGGACGGCGGCGCGGTCCGCGACGACATCTCCCAGGGCCTGCGCACCACGGCCGTCGCCATCGTGCCCATCGCCTTCGGGTTCCTCGCGCTCGGCATCCCGATGTGCACCCTGATCTTCGGCTCCTCCGGCACCAGTGAGGCCACCAACATGGGCTTCATGCTGATGGCCTTCGGCCTCGGCCTGGTCCCCTACTCCGTCCAGTACGTCGTGCTGCGCGCCTTCTACGCCTACGAGGACACCCGCACCCCCTTCTACAACACGGTCATCGTGGCCGCGGTCAACGCCGGAGCCTCGGCGGTCTGCTACTTCGTGCTCGACCCGCGCTGGGCGGTCGTCGGCATGGCCGCCTCCTACGGCCTGGCCTACGCGATCGGCGTGGGCGTCGCCTGGAACCGGCTGCGCAAGCGGCTCGGCGGTGACCTCGACGGCTCCCGCGTCCTGCGGACCTACGCGCGGCTGTGCATCGCCTCCGTGCCGGCCGCCGCCCTCAGCGGAGCGGCCTGCTACGGCATCGGCCACACGCTGGGTCAGGGGGTCCTCGGTTCTCTCGCCGCGCTGCTGGCCGGCGGGGCGGTTCTGCTCGGCATCTTCTACATCGCCGCCCGCCGTATGCGCATCGAGGAACTCAACTCCCTCGTCGGCATGGTCCGCGGACGCCTGGGTCGTTAAGGATCTGTTCGGCGGATCAGGCCGGAGGAAAGGAGCAGCACCTGATGAACGAGGGTGAGCGGGGGTGCGTGCGGGCAGCCGCACCGCGGAGGAGGGCGTCGATGCGGAGCATCGGCACCCCCCACGGCACTGCCGCGGACAGAGGTGCGTGCCGAAAAGCCGCGGCTCCGGCATGATCCGCTGGACAGGCCCTGGCGCGAGGTAGGCGCACAACCATCGTCCGCCGCCGCGTGTCGTGCATAGCGGCGGACTGTGGGCACAATTGGTTTCGGCGTCGGACGGCGCGCTTGAGGTCGGACGGCGCGCAACGGATGGGGAGGCAGGAACGACGGTGGCGGAACGGAGTACGGCTGCCGTCGACGTGGCAGACAACAGCGGTGACGAGCCGCTGACCGCACAGGCGGACCAGTCCACGGCCGACGGGGTGGCCAAGAACCGGGAGCGGGGCACGGACATCGACGAGGCACAGGGGAGTGGCGGGACGGAGCGTCCCGAGAAGGCCTCGGCGCCGGAGCTGCACAGCGGTCACAAGCTCGCCAGACGCTACCGCCTCGAGGACTGTGTCACCCGTCTGGACGGTTTCAGCAGCTGGCGTGCGGTCGACGAGAAACTCCGTCGCGCCGTCGGAGTCCACGTCCTGCCCGCGGATCACGCCCGGGCCCGTTCCGTGCTGGCAGCGGCCCGTTCCTCCGCGCTGCTCGGCGATCCCCGCTTCGTGCAGGTGCTGGACGCCGTCGAGGAGAACGACCTCGTCTACGTCGTCCACGAATGGCTGCCGGACGCCACCGAGCTGACCACGCTCCTGGCCGCCGGGCCGCTGGAGCCGCACGACGCCTACCAGATGGTCAGCCAGATCGCCTCCGCGATGGCTGCCGCCCACCGTGAGGGCCTGGCGCACCTGCGCCTGAACCCCAACGCCGTGCTGCGCACCTCGACGGGCCAGTGGCGCATCCGCGGCCTCGCCGTGAACGCCGCGCTGCGCGGCATCGCCTCCGACACCCCTCAGCGCACCGACACCGAAGCGATCGGCGCCCTGTTGTACGCGGCGCTCACCCAGCGCTGGCCGTACGAGAGCGACGCGTACGGACTGTCCGGGCTGCCCAAGGACGTCGGGCTGATCGCCCCCGACCAGGTGCGTGCCGGCGTCCACCGTGGTCTGTCGGAGCTGGCGATGCGCGCCCTCGCCAACGACGGCGCGACCGCCTCCCGGCACGAGGCCGCCTGCACCACGCCGGAGGAGCTGGTGAAGGCGATCGGTGAAATGCCCCGCATTCGCCCGCCGGAGCCCTCGTTCGCGGCACCGCCGGAGTACCAGCGCACGACCTACCAGCAGGGCACCTACGGCCGCCCCGCCCCGCACCCCGGTGTCACCCAGCCCGTGCCGGCCCCGCCGCCACCGCTGCAGAGCCGTACCGGCAAGGCCCTGAAGTGGGCGGTCTCCGCCCTGCTCATCGCCGCCCTTGGCCTCGGTAGCTGGCAGCTCGCGGACGCCCTGATGGACCAGGGCAAGTCCGATGAGACGCACCAGACACAGACGACGGAGGACAACGAGAAGAGCCCGTCGAAGCCCGCCAGCCTGCCGATCGCCATCGACAGCGCCCGGGACTTCGACCCGTTCGGGGACGGCTCGGAGAAGCCCTCCGACATAGGGATGGCCTACGACAGCAGCACCTCCACGTACTGGGAGACGAACTTCTACCAGGGCGCCAAATTCGGAAACCTGAAGTCGGGTCTGGGCATCATCCTCGACCTCGGCAAGGTCCAGCAGGTCGGCAAGGTGACCGTCACCTTCGTGGGGCAGACGTCCGTCGAACTCCGCGCCGCTTCCAGCGACGCCGGATCGGACCCCACGTCCTTCGACGCCTTCACGAAGGTCGCCGCGGGCTCGGGCACCAGCGTGACGCTCCAGCCGACCCAGTCGGTCAAGACCCGCTACCTCCTGGTATGGCTGACCAAGCTGCCGCTGACCGATGAAGGCACCTACCGTGGCCGGGTGGCAGACATCAAAGTGGTCAGCTGACGAGCAAGGGGGAGGGGGCCGATGGCAGAAGGCACCGCTTACGGCGACGCAAGCGATCAGGACCTCCTCGCCCGCCATGTGAAGGGCGACCCCGAGGCCTTCGGTGAGCTCGTGCGGCGCCACAGGGACCGGCTGTGGGCGGTGGCCCTGCGGGCGCTCGGAGACCGTGAGGAGGCCGCTGACGCGGTCCAGGACGCCCTGGTCTCCGCCTACCGGGCCGCCCACACCTTCCGCGGCCAGTCCGCCGTCACCACGTGGCTGCACCGCATCACCGTGAACGCCTGCCTGGACCGTGCGCGCAAGGCGGCCTCCCGCAAGACCTCTCCGGTCGACGACACCGAGCGCCTGGAACAGCTGCTGGAACCGCACGAGTCGGCCTCGGCCCCCGCGGAGCGCAACGATCTGCACCGCCAGCTCCTGGAGGCACTGGGCACGCTCCCGCCCGACCAACGCGCCGCCCTCGTCCTCGTCGACATGCAGGGCTACCCGGTCGCCGAGGCCGCCCGCATGCTCGACGTTCCGACCGGGACGGTCAAGAGCCGCTGTGCCCGAGGCAGAGCCAAGCTGTTGCCACTGCTCACCCATCTCCAACCGGAAAACGCCAGCGCAGGAGAAGAGGGCGGGCAGGGACGGAACCGGGCGCAGGGGACATCCGTCCCACCCGCAGCGGTACCTCAGGACGAGGGACCGGACGGCGCCGGGACGGGCGATTCAGCTGCTGTGAAGGGCGGAGGTGGGCGAACGTGACCTCGAAGACGGACACGAACGGGCACCCGGACGTCGCGGAGATCTCCGACCTCGCCGAGGGCCTGCTGTCGCCCTCCCGTAGCGCCGATCTCCGACGGCATCTGGACGCGTGCCCGCTCTGTGCGGACGTTCACGCGTCACTGGAGGAGATCCGGGGTCTTCTGGGCGCGCTGCCGGCACCCCCACGCATGCCGGACGACGTCGCCCATCGCATCGACGCCGCCCTTGCCGCAGAGGCCTTCCTGGACTCCGCAGCACCGGAGCCCGCGAGCACGGCGATGGAGGACGCCACAGACTCCCCGCCCGTGGTAGACGTCGATCGTGCGGCGCATGTTTCACGTGAAACATCGGCAGGGACCACCCGACCAGCGGGGCACGCGCGTGCCTCCAGCACCGGTCCGGGCCGAAAGGAGCGCAAGGAACGTAAGCAGGGTGCCCGCCGTACTGTGGTCGCCCTCGGTGCTGCCTTCGCCATCGCCGTTCTGGGGCTCGGCTCGGTACTGGTGTCCTCGCTGATCGATGACGAGGGATCCGGTCCCTCGGCCCACCGGCCGACGACCACAGCCGGCGACACCTTCGCCGCGAGCACCCTCGAGCAGCAGGTCACCGGGCTCCTCACCGAGGCCCAGGGCTCCAAGAGCCCGGACGGCATGGGAGTGCAGAGCGAGCCGGGGAGCAAGGGCCCCATGGTCTTCCAGCAGCCTTCGGTCCCTTCGTGCGTCCAGAAGGGCATCGCCCGGAGCGACGCGGCCCTCGCCACCAGGACGGGCACCTATCAGGGCAAGGACGCTCTCCTCGTCGTCCTGCCCGACACCTCCGACAGCGCCAAGGTCACCGCGTACCTCATGGACGCGACGTGCGTGGAACAGCCATCGGTCGGCACGGCGAAGGTCCTTTTGAAGGACACCTACACGCGCCCCTGACACAGCAGGCTTCGTCTCCGCCCTGCGTGGTATCCCGTACCGTGTCGGCCCTTCCGTGTGCCCGGACACAGCGGGAATGCGCGCCCCTTAGGATCCGTTGGGTGGGGTGAGAGTTCAGAGAGGCTCCCACCGGTCGAACGACGCAGACCAGAGACGAGGAACAAAGCCGTGAGCGACGTCCGTAACGTGATCATCATCGGCTCCGGCCCCGCCGGCTACACGGCGGCGCTGTACACCGCGCGCGCGTCGCTGAAGCCGCTGGTGTTCGAAGGTGCAGTCACCGCGGGCGGTGCGCTGATGAACACCACCGAGGTGGAGAACTTCCCCGGCTTCCAGGACGGCATCATGGGCCCCGAGCTCATGGACAACATGCGCGCCCAGGCCGAGCGGTTCGGTGCCGAGCTCGTTCCCGACGACATCGTCTCCGTCGACCTCTCCGGTGAGATCAAGACCGTCACGGACACCGCCGGTACCGTCCACCAGGCCAAGGCCGTCATCGTCGCCACCGGCTCGCAGCACCGCAAGCTCGGTCTGCCGAACGAGGACGCCCTGTCCGGTCGCGGTGTCTCCTGGTGTGCCACCTGCGACGGCTTCTTCTTCAAGGACCAGGACATCGCCGTGATCGGCGGCGGCGACACCGCGATGGAGGAGGCCACCTTCCTCTCGCGCTTCGCCAAGTCCGTGACGATCGTCCACCGCCGGGACACCCTGCGCGCCTCCAAGGCGATGCAGGAGCGGGCCTTCGCCGACCCGAAGATCAAGTTCATCTGGGACAGCGAGGTCGCCGAGATCCAGGGTGAACAGAAGCTTTCCGGGCTGAAGCTGCGGAACCTCAAGACCGGTGAGCTCTCCGATCTGGCGGTGACCGGTCTGTTCATCGCGATCGGCCACGACCCGCGCACCGAGCTCTTCAAGGGCCAGCTCGACCTGGACGAGGAGGGCTACCTGAAGGTGGCCGCGCCCTCCACCCGGACGAACGTCACCGGTGTCTTCGCCGCCGGCGATGTGGTCGACCACACCTACCGCCAGGCGATCACCGCGGCCGGTACCGGCTGCTCCAGTGCTCTCGACGCCGAGCGTTTCCTCGCCGCCCTCGCGGACGAGGCGCAGGCCGAGCCCGAGAAGACCGCCGTCTGACCCCCTCCCGCCCTTCTGCACACCAGTTAAAGGAGCCCGCCGTGGCCGACCTGAAGAACGTGACCGACGACTCCTTCGAGCAGGACGTCCTCAAGAGCGACAAGCCCGTCCTGGTGGACTTCTGGGCCGCCTGGTGCGGTCCGTGCCGCCAGATCGCGCCGTCCCTCGAGGCGATCGCCAACGAGTACGGCGACAAGATCGAGGTCGTCAAGCTCAACATCGACGAGAACCCGGGTACGGCCGCCAAGTACGGCGTCATGTCGATCCCGACCCTGAACGTCTACCAGAACGGCGAGGTCGCCAAGACCATCGTCGGCGCGAAGCCGAAGGCCGCGATCGTCCGCGACCTCGAGGACTTCATCGCCGAGTGACGTGCCTCTGAGCCATCGCGCCGAAGGCCGATGTTTCACGTGAAACACGAATGGGCCAGCCCGGAAGGGCTGGCCCATTCGTTTGTCTCCGAGCCGTTCACAGCGGTCGCAGCGCCGGCTCCTTCTGCACCGCTCCCAGCAACCGGTCGAGTGCCATCTCCACGTCTTCCTTCCAGGAGAGCGTGGTGCGCAGCTCCAGCCTCAGTCGAGGGTGAGCCGGGTGAGGACGGACGGTCTTGAAGCCCACCGCCAGCAGATGGTCGGCCGGAAGCAGACAAGCAGGCTCCTTCCATCGGGCGTCGCCGAACGCCTCGATCGCCTTGAACCCCCTGCGCAGCAGATCCTTGGCGACTGTCTGCACCATCACCCGACCGAGCCCCTGCCCCTGGTACCCCGGCATGATGAACGCCGTCATCAGCTGCACCGCGTCGGGGGACACGGGGCTCGTCGGAAAGGCCGTCGAGCGAGGCGCATAGGCAGGCGGGGCGTACAGCACGAAGCCGACGGGGACGTCGTCGACGTACACGACCCGGCCGCAGGAACCCCAGTCCAGCAGTACGGCGGAGATCCAGGCTTCTTTCTCGAGGGCGGCTGTGCCTGCCTTTACCGCTGCCTCGCCGCTGACGGGATCGAGTTCCCAGAAGACGCACGAGCGGCAGCGCTGGGGAAGGTCCTTAAGGTTGTCCAGCGTGAGCGGTACGAGCCGACGCCCCATGAAGGCTGATCCTCGCTTCCTTCGCCCGCGGTGTCGCGAGCGGCTGTCAGAGCACTCCGTTCCCTGAGCAGGCTGCCGACGAAGCCTCCGACCGCGCCCAGTCCCAGTCCCGCGCTCACCAATCCGGTCCGGCTCATCGTTCGCATGGCCCCCGCCTCCCCCTCAGAGGTGCTGCCCGGTGGATGCGCCATAACCAACGCATCGTATCCACGATGCGATTCCATCAATACTGCATGAAAGCAAAGAGCGAGCCGTGTCCCGGTACAGACCGGGCACGGCTCGCTCTTGTGGTCGGCGGGACGGGAAGCCCACCCGTTGGACGGGCTCAGTCTTCCGTTCCGTCGGTCTCGCCTTCGACGAGACCCTTCTGAAGAACAGGTCCCTCTCCGGGAGCGAGCGTGTCGAGGATGCGCTCCAGGTCCTCCATGGAGGCGAACTCGACGGTGATCTTTCCCTTCTTCTGCCCCAGGTCGACCTTGACGCGTGTCTCGAACCGGTCCGAGAGCCGGGTGGCGAGGTCGGACAGCGCCGGAGAGACCCGGCCACCGGCGCGAGGCCCCTTGGAGCGCTGAGGGGTCTGCGGCCGCGAGCCCATGAGGGTCACGATCTCCTCGACGGCCCGCACCGAGAGCCCCTCGGCCACGATGCGGTGGGCCAGCCGGTCCTGCTCCTCCGAGTCCTCGACGGAGAGCAGTGCCCGGGCGTGGCCGGCGGAGAGAACCCCCGCCGCGACCCGACGCTGGACCGCCGGCGAGAGCTTCAGCAGACGCAGGGTGTTGGAGACCTGCGGGCGAGACCGACCGATGCGGTCCGCCAGCTGGTCGTGGGTGCAGTTGAAGTCCTTGAGAAGCTGGTCGTAGGCGGCTGCCTCTTCCAGAGGGTTCAGTTGAGCCCGGTGGAGGTTCTCCAGCAGGGCGTCCAGGAGCAGCTTCTCGTCCTCGGTGGCCCGCACGATCGCGGGGATCGCCTCCAGGCCCGCCTCACGGCAGGCCCGCCAGCGCCGCTCGCCCATGATGAGTTCGTAGCGTGCGGGGCCCAGCTGCCGCACCACCACGGGCTGGAGAAGACCGACTTCCTTGATGGAGGTGATCAGCTCGTGCAGCGCGTCCTCGTCGAAGACCTCGCGCGGCTGCCGCGGGTTTGGCGTGATGGCGTCGAGAGGGATCTCGGCGAAGTGAGCGCCCAGGGGAGGCGCGGGCGTCTCCACAGGGCCGCTCGCCGACGTCTCCTCGGTTTCACGTGAAACAGGAAGCGTCGCCACCTTCGCCGCAGCCACTCCGCGGTCGGTCGTCAGCTGCGGAACCGCTGCGGGGGAGGCCGAGGCCGCACCTCCCAACGCGGCCGAAGCCGGCGTCTTCTCGGTCGGGGCAGCAGGGATCAGTGCACCAAGACCACGACCTAGCCCCCTCCGTCGCTCACTCACTGGATCCCCTCCACCATGCTTGGGTTGTTCTGGGCGCCGATATGGGCGTGGGTGGCGTCGTAACTGACGCCCAGGCCCCTCAGCGCGATCTCTCGGGCGGCCTCAAGGTAGGAGAGGGCACCACTCGATCCAGGATCGTAAGTCAGTACCGTCTGCCCATAGCTCGGCGCCTCGGAAATACGGACGGAGCGGGGAATGCTCGTCCGCAGCACCTCGTCACCGAAGTGGGTGCGCACCTCCTCCGCGACCTGAGACGCGAGACGCGTCCGGCCGTCGTACATGGTGAGCAGGATGGTCGACACATGGAGTGCGGGGTTGAGGTGCCCCCGCACCAGGTCGACGTTGCGCAGCAGCTGACCCAGGCCCTCCAGCGCGTAGTACTCACACTGGATCGGGATGAGTACCTCCTGGCCCGCCACCAGTGCGTTGACCGTCAGCAGACCGAGCGAGGGCGGGCAGTCGATGAGGACATAGTCCAGCGGCTGTTCGTACGCCTGGATCGCTCGCTGCAGCCGGCTCTCACGCGCCACCAGCGAGACCAGCTCGATCTCCGCACCGGCGAGATCGATGGTGGCCGGAGCGCAGAAGAGGCCCTCGACGTCGGGTACGGGCTGAACGACTTCCGCGAGCGGACGGCTTTCGACCAACACGTCGTAGATGGACGGCACTTCCGCGTGATGGTCGATCCCCAGAGCGGTGGACGCGTTGCCCTGCGGGTCGAGGTCGACCACCAGGACACGGGCACCATGCAGGGCCAGGGACGCAGCAAGGTTGACGGTCGTCGTCGTCTTGCCCACGCCACCCTTCTGGTTGGCTACCACAATGACACGGGTCTGTTCGGGCCGTGGCAGGCCCTCGCCGGCGCGGCCTAGTGCCTCCACCGCCAGTTGGGCCGCACGACCGATCGGAGTGTCGTCCATCGGGGGCGGTGTTTCACGTGAAACATCCTCCCCCATCGACTCGGTACGGGGACCGGGGACCGGATCGGTCATCGGTCCCGCGATGTTGGCGTCGGACCGCAAGGATTCACTCTCCTCGACTTCAGGCTCGCAATGAACAGAGCCTCCCATGTCTTCGGGGTCGTGAACCAGTGAGCCCTGGTCTTCTGTGGAGAAACCCACCTCTGTGGACAACTCCGGTCCCTTGTCGAGTGACCCGAGAGGCTTGCGGTCACGGGGTTCGGCCGCGGCGCGGCCCCGGCTGATGATGCCGTGTAGCAGTGAGCGACGTTTCACGTGAAACACGATGCACAGCGCCCACGGCCGAACTGTCGCGACACTCCGTCCTGCGTGGGTTTGGCAGCTTGTGTGGAGTACGGCCGCTGTTCAGGCCGACTCAGCGGCGACGGCGGGAACGCCCCGTGCGGGCCGCCTTGGCTCGCTTGGCGGCGAACCGCACACCACCGGGGCTCTCCCCGACTTCGACGCGGACGACCGTGGAGAGAGGGTCGACCACACCTTCGCCCACGTGAAGAATCGACGTGCTCACCGCGCCAAGCTTGCTCAGTGCGGTGGCGGCGCTCTTCAGCTCCTCCTCGGCGGTGTCTCCCTTGAGCGCGAGCATCTCGCCGTAGGGGCGCAGCAGCGGGATGCCCCAGGTGGCCAGGCGGTCCAGCGGCGCCACCGCCCGGGCGGTCACCACATGGACCGGCGGCATCTTGCCCATGACCTCCTCGGCACGGCCTCGGACGACGGTCACGTGGTCCAAACCGAGGAGTTCCACGACCTCGGTGAGGAAGTTGGTGCGTCGCAGGAGGGGCTCGAGGAGGGTGATCTTCAGATCCTCGCGGACGAGCGCGAGGGGAATTCCGGGCAGGCCGGCACCGGAGCCGACGTCGCACACCGTCACGTCCTCGGGTACGGCCTCGGAGAGCACCGCACAGTTCAGGATGTGCCGCTCCCAGAGGCGGGGAACCTCCCGAGGGCCGATGAGCCCGCGCTGCACACCTGCTTCGGCCAGGAGCTCGGCATAGCGGACCGCATCAGCGAAGCGATCACCGAATACCTCGCGTGCCTGCTCGGGCGCAGGGGGGAGCTCCGCTGCCTCCGTCACGGGGACCGTCCTTCCGTACCGCATCGGCGCCTTCGGCGCCGACCACCAGAACTACCAGGCTGACAAAGACCGGCCCCGCCTGCGCAACAGACGGGGCCGGAGGAACGTACGTACCGAATCAGTTGGGGAGCACGACGACGAAGCGCTGCGGCTCCTCGCCCTCGGACTCACTGCGCAGGCCGGCCGCCTTGACCGCGTCGTGGACGACCTTGCGCTCGAAGGGGGTCATCGGCTTGAGCTTCACCGGCTCACCGCTGTTCTTCGCATCGGCCGCGGCCTTGGCGCCCAGCTCGGAGAGCTCGGTGCGCTTCTTGGCGCGGTAGCCGGCGACGTCCAGCATCAGCCGGCTGCGGTCGCCGGTCTCCCGGTGGACGGCCAGACGCGTCAGCTCCTGCAGCGCCTCCAGCACCTCGCCGTCCCGGCCGACCAGCTTCTGCAGGTCGCGGCTGCCCGTGTCGCTGATGATCGACACAGAGGCACGGTCGGCCTCGACGTCCATGTCGATGTCGCCGTCGAGATCGGCGATGTCCAGCAGACCCTCGAGGTAGTCCGCCGCGATCTCGCCCTCCTGCTCCAGGCGGGTCAGGGTGTCTGCACCTTCGGCGGCGGCGGAGGTGGTGCCTTCCGTCACGGGATGGGCTCCTTCTTACTTCTTGGACGGGGACTTGGGGCGCTGCGGGCCGCCCTTGCGCTGCCCGGACTGGGCCTTGCTGCGGGTACCGCTGCCGGACTTCGCCGCCCCGGCGGGCTTGGCGTCCTGCGGAGCGTCGGACTTGGTGAGCGAGGTGGTCTCACCGGCCGCCTTGGGGCCGGTCTGGCGCTGGGACTTGGACTGCCGCTTCGGCTGCTGCCTCTTGGCGGCGGCGGCCGTGATGGGCGTACCGTCCTCGGTCTGGGCGACCGTCGGGACGTCGCTCTTGATCACGGTGCCGTCGGGCTGGGCCGCGAGGCCCGCCTTGCTCAGGCCGTTGATGAACTTGCGCTCGTACTCGTTGCGGTCGCGGCCCTTGGCCACGATGGCCTTGACGATGGCCTTCTCGCCGCGGCCACGGGTCTTGCCGTGGTGCGTGACGCTCTTGTGCAGGCGCTCCAGGTAGGCGGCCTGGGCCTTGGAACCCGGGGTCGGGTTGTTGCGGATGACGTACATCTGCTGGCCCATGGTCCACACGTTGGTGGTCAGCCAGTAGACGAGGACACCGACCGGGAAATTGATGCCGAAGACGGCGAACATGACCGGGAAGATGTACATCAGCATCTTCTGCTGCTGCATGAACGGCGTCTTCACCGTGGTGTCGACGTTCTTCGTCATCAGCTGGCGCTGCGTGTAGAACTGCGACAGCGACATGAGGACGATCATGACCGCGGTGACGATGCGGACGGTCGTGATCGAGGCGTCCAGGGCCGACGCCTCGGAGGCGCTGTCGGTGAACGTCGCAGCGAGCGGGGCACCGAAGATGTGTGCCTTCTGCGCGCTCTCCAGCAGGCTCTGGTTGATGACGCCGACGGTGTCACCGTTCGCGATGCTGTTGAGCACGTGGTACAGGGCGAAGAAGAACGGTGACTGCGCCAGGATGGGAAGGCACGAGGACAGCGGGTTGGTGCCCGTGTCCTTGTACAGCTTCATCATCTCTTCGGACTGACGCTGCCGGTCGTTCTTGTAGCGCTCCTGGATCTTCTTCATCTCCGGCTGGAGCGTCTGCATGGCCCGCGTCGCCTTGATCTGCTTCACGAAGAGCGGGATCAGGCAGATCCGGATCACGATCACCAGGGACACGATGGACAGGCCCCAGGCCCACCCCGTGTCGGGGCCGAAGAGGGCGCCGTACACCGTGTGGAACTGGACGATGACCCAGGAGACGGGTGTGGTGATGAAACTGAAGAGGCTGGCAATCGTGTCCACTAATCATGCTCCTTGGGCATGGGACGGGGTCTCTGCGGCCGGGCTCGAAGGTCGATTCTCTTCGATGGCCGTTTCGGCGGCGGAGGTCCCGCCCTTGCGTGCGCGCCAGGCGTCGCGCAGCATCTCGTGCCACCGTGGTCGCTTGCGCGGCGGGACGTGGTCCACGCCGCCCAGCGACCACGGGTTGCACCGCAGGATGCGCCAGGCGGTGAGGGCTGTTCCCTTGATCGCGCCGTGCCGGTCGATGGCCGTGTAGCCGTAGTGGGAGCACGACGGGTAGTACTTGCACACCGGCCCCAGCAGTGGACTGATCGTCCACTGGTAGAGCTTGATCAGGGCCAGCAGCGGGTACTTCATCGCGCGCCCCCTCCGAGCAGCCGTTGAAGGGCGGCATCAAGGTCTTGGGCCAGCTGTGCGTGGTCGGCGTCGCCCGCACCGGGCAGCGCCCGTACGACTACCAGGCTACCGGGGGGAAACAGGGCGACTCGATCGCGCATCAGGTGACGCAGTCTGCGCTTCACCGTGTTGCGCACGACCGCACCGCCCACGGCCTTGCTCACGACGAAACCCGCACGCGTCGAGGGAGCGCTCTCCCCAGGCGCGTGCGGGTCCGTGGTACCGCTACGAAGATGGACGACGAGAGTCGGGCGTCCGGCCCGACGACCCCGTCGTACCGCGGTCGCGAAGTCCTCGCGCCGCCTCAGCCGGTTCTCGGTGGGCAGCACGACGGCATGACCTGACCGGGATCAGGCGGACAGACGGGCGCGACCCTTGCTACGGCGGGACGCGAGGATCGCGCGGCCGGCACGGGTGCGCATACGCAGCCGGAAGCCGTGGGTCTTCGCGCGACGACGGTTGTTCGGCTGGAAGGTGCGCTTGCTCACTCGGGGGCTCCAGAAATCAATCGGTAGTGGCGGGGTGCCGTCCTGGCTGTCACCGTGCGCCCACGAGTAGCTCGCGTTACGCCCCAGTGCACCGCTTCCCGATCACCTGACGCGATCTGTGCCCATCGGAGGCAGGCGGCAGCAGCCATCGACAACTCGACCTGGTTACGGTACGCGGGGCTGGGCCATCCGGTCAAACCAACGCCCGCTGAGGGACACTATCCACAGGCTGGGGACAACAACTTGAACCGCACCCGCCGCCCTGACTACCGTGGCTGGACTCCGAATCGTTCCCGTGTCCCTGTCCCCACCCGATGTGAAACCGACCCGTCCCACCGTCACACGTTCGTGGGACCTGTGAGAGAGCGTGCCCTGTGGCTGACGTACCTGCCGATCTTGCCGCAGTGTGGCCACGCGTACTGGAGCAACTCCTCGGCGAGGGCCGCGGGCAAGGCGTCGAGGCGAAGGACGAGCACTGGATCCGGCGCTGCCAGCCGTTGGCGCTGGTGGCCGACACCGCCCTGCTCGCCGTACCGAACGAGTTCGCGAAGGGCGTGCTGGAGGGCCGTCTCGCCCCGATCGTCAGCGAGACCCTGAGCCGTGAGTGCGGCCGCCCGATCCGTATCGCGATCACCGTCGACGACTCCGCGGGCGAGCCGTCGGCGCCCCCGGCCCCGCCGCGCTACGAGGAGCCGGAACTCCCGTCCGGCCCGTACGACGGCCAGTACGACAAGCCGTACGACAGCCAGTACGAGGGCTACGGCCGTCACCGCGCCGACCACCTGCAGGCGCCCTCCGGCGACCCGGGCTCCCGCCAGGACCAGCTGCCCACCGCCCGGCCGGCGTACCCCTCGGAGTACCAGCGCCCCGAGCCGGGCGCCTGGCCGCGGCCGGGCCAGGACGAGTACGGCTGGCAGCAGCAGCGCCTCGGCTTCCCCGAGCGCGACCCCTACGCGTCCCCGTCGCAGGACTCCTACGGCGGCCCGCACGGGCAGGACTACCGCCCGCAGCCGATGGACCGACCGGCCTACGACCCGTCGCCGTACGACCAGAAGCGCTCCGACTACGAACCGTCGCGTCCCGACTACGACCAGCGGGACCCCTCCCGGCGCGAGCTGCCCGAACCTCCGTCCGGCGGGCACCCCCACCGTGGCGGCCCGGCCGGTCCCGGTCAGCCCGGCGCCGGCGGGCCCGGATCGCCGGCCTCGCCGTCGGCGGCGAGCGGTCCCGGTGAGCCGACCGCGCGACTGAACCCGAAGTACCTCTTCGACACGTTCGTCATCGGCGCGTCCAACCGCTTCGCGCACGCGGCCGCGGTCGCCGTCGCCGAGGCGCCGGCGAAGGCGTACAACCCCCTCTTCATCTATGGGGAGTCGGGGCTCGGCAAGACGCACCTGCTGCACGCGATCGGGCACTACGCGCGCAGCCTCTATCCGGGTACGCGCGTGCGGTACGTGAGCTCGGAGGAGTTCACGAACGAGTTCATCAACTCCATCCGCGACGGCAAGGGCGACAGCTTCCGCAAGCGGTACCGGGAGATGGACATCCTGCTGGTCGACGACATCCAGTTCCTCGCGGACAAGGAGTCGACGCAGGAGGAGTTCTTCCACACCTTCAACACGCTCCACAACGCCAACAAGCAGATCGTGCTGTCCAGCGACCGGCCGCCCAAGCAGCTGGTGACGCTGGAGGACCGGCTGCGGAACCGTTTCGAGTGGGGACTGATCACCGACGTCCAGCCGCCGGAGCTGGAGACGCGTATCGCGATCCTCCGGAAGAAGGCGGTCCAGGAGCAGCTCAACGCCCCGCCGGAGGTTCTGGAGTTCATCGCCTCGCGGATCTCGCGGAACATCCGTGAGCTGGAGGGCGCCCTGATCCGGGTGACGGCCTTCGCCTCGCTCAATCGGCAGCCGGTCGACCTGGGACTGACGGAGATCGTCCTGAAGGACCTGATCCCCGGCGGCGAGGACTCGGCGCCCGAGATCACGTCGACGGCCATCATGAGTGCGACCGCCGACTACTTCGGGCTCACGGTCGAGGACCTGTGCGGCACCTCGCGCGGCCGCGCCCTGGTCACCGCCCGGCAGATCGCCATGTACCTGTGCCGCGAGCTGACCGACCTGTCGCTGCCGAAGATCGGCGCGCTGTTCGGCGGCCGCGACCACACGACGGTGATGCACGCCGACCGCAAGATCCGCAATCTGATGGCCGAGCGGCGCTCCATCTACAACCAGGTGACCGAGCTGACCAACCGCATCAAGGCCGGCTGACCGCCGCGGTACGCGCGTGACGCTTCGAGGGCGTCCCGGGAGGTGATCCCGGGGCGCCCTTCTCGCGTCAAGGGGCGCCCTCATCCTGCGGAGGGGCGCCCTTCCGGGGTGGCGTCCTTCTTGGGTCGAGTCCGAGCAGGCCGGCTCCCGGAGCCCGCAGAAGCCACGCGTACGCGCCACCGGCCCCCGCGCGGCACCCGGCCGCCGATGTCCGCCCAAGCGTCGAAAGAGCGCGCGCGGGATCGCGGAAAAGCGCATCCGGGCGAGGCGTACCGGCAGCCCGGGGAAGGCGTACTCGGCGGCCGGGCAAGGCGTACTGGCGGCCGGGGAGGTGCGCAGCGGCACCTCCGAGGAGCCCTGTCCGGCGCCGCGCAGGTGTCCGCCCCGCGTCGGCGGCGGAGCCCGCCCGTCATCCGCTGTTCGATTAGCTGCCGCGTTACGGCCACTCTCCACAGATTCGGCGACTTTTTCCCCTCCACAGGCTGGGGACTGTGGAGTTGTCCAGATCGTTTCCACAGGCAACCCTGTTGAAAGACCATCGGACCAGGTCAGCCGGTTGTGGATTCGTGGACGAACGATCTCCACAGACTGTGGACAGCGAGACGATCCACACCCTGTGCACGAAGTTGTCCACGGGCAACCCACAGGGTCCGGCGGGTTGTCCCCAGCGATCGTCGGCTTCTCCACATGCCTGTCCACTGTTCGGCAAGGCGATCCGCCTCCTCACCGTGTCGAGTGAAAGGCGTCACACGAAGCTGCCGGGTTGGGCTGTGGGAAAGACGGGTAAACCTGGGGACGGCGTTGGGGAGAAGTCGGCTCAGCCTGTGCACGGGGTGTGCAGAACTTTCCGTTCTCCACAGAGCGCCCCGGTTGTCCACCGCCTCCGCCCACAGGGCCCGTGGACAAAATCTCGCCTCTGAGCTGCGACAACGCGGTTATCCACGGTATCCACAGGCCCTACTACTACTCCCGACTAGAGAGAGCCCGGAATCCGTTTCGAAGGGGGTCCTGTGCACAACTCGCTCTTCGGCCCCCGGCTGCCCCTCGTCACGACTTGACCCCGAGAGGCACCTACTGTCAGTGCGGTGCGTCAGACTGGACCCCGGTGGTCCTTCCCCTCTCAGGGGCCGACGACACCGAGACAGACGACGAAGGCCAGGCAGGGCGAGAAGCGCCGGCAACAGCAGGAGGCGGCAAGAGTGAAGATCCGGGTGGAACGCGACGTACTCGCGGAGGCAGTTGCCTGGGCGGCGCGCAGCCTCCCGGCCCGTCCGCCGGCGCCTGTCCTCGCCGGCCTCCTGCTGAAGGCCGAGGACGGAGCCCTCAGCCTCTCCAGCTTCGACTACGAGGTCTCCGCGCGCGTGTCGGTGGAGGCCGAGGTCGAGGAGGAGGGCACCGTCCTCGTCTCCGGCCGCCTGCTCGCGGACATCTGCCGCGCCCTCCCCAACCGTCCGGTGGAGATTTCCACAGACGGTGTACGGGCGACGGTGGTCTGCGGCTCGTCCCGCTTCACCCTCCACACCCTGCCTGTGGAGGAGTACCCGTCGCTGCCGCAGATGCCGAACGCCACGGGCACGGTCCCCGGTGAGGTCTTCGCCTCCGCGGCCGCCCAGGTCGCCATCGCCGCCGGCCGTGACGACACGCTGCCCGTCCTGACCGGTGTGCGCATCGAGATCGAGGGCGACACCGTCACGCTGGCCTCCACCGACCGCTACCGCTTCGCGGTCCGCGAGTTCCTGTGGAAGCCGGAGAACCCGGAGGCGTCCGCGGTCGCCCTGGTGCCCGCCAAGACGCTCCTGGACACCGCCAAGGCGCTGACCAGTGGCGACAGCGTCACGCTCGCGCTGTCCGGCTCAGGCTCGGGTGAGGGCCTGATCGGTTTCGAGGGCGCCGGCCGGCGGACGACGACGCGTCTGCTGGAGGGCGACCTCCCGAAGTACCGCACGCTGTTCCCGACCGAGTTCAACAGCATCGCCGTCATCGAGACCGCGCCCTTCGTGGAGGCCGTCAAGCGCGTGGCGCTGGTCGCCGAGCGCAACACTCCGGTGCGGCTCAGCTTCGAGCAGGGCGTGCTCATCCTGGAGGCCGGGTCCAGCGACGACGCACAGGCTGTGGAAAGGGTCGACGCCCAGCTCGAGGGCGACGACATCTCCATCGCCTTCAACCCGACCTTCCTGCTGGACGGCCTGAGCGCCATCGACTCCCCGGTGGCCCAGCTGTCCTTCACGACGTCCACGAAGCCCGCGCTGCTCAGCGGCAAGCCGGCGGTGGACGCCGAGGCGGACGAGGCCTACAAGTACCTGATCATGCCGGTGCGCCTGAGCGGCTGACCGGCCGAGCCGTCGAGGGTTGTCCACAGGCCGTGGAGAAAGTGGCCCGGCCTGTGGGGAAACCCGCAGGTGGGACCGTACGTCTGAGCGCGTATGCCCACAGGTGTGCGTGAGCGTCCGGGTTTAGGCTCGGACATGGGTACGAAGGTGCCCCACATGCCACACAGCGACCTAAGGAACAACTGATGGAGCTCGGTCTCGTCGGCCTCGGCAAGATGGGCGGCAACATGCGCGAGCGGATTCGCCGCGCAGGCCACACCGTCATCGGATACGACCGCAACCCGGACCTCGCCGATGTCCACAGCCTCTCCGAGCTTGTGGGCAAGCTCAGGGGCCCGCGCGTCGTATGGGTGATGGTCCCGGCCGGTGCCCCCACCCAGTCGACCATCGACGAGCTCGCCGAGCTGCTCGAGCCCGGTGACGTCGTCGTGGACGGCGGCAACTCCCGCTGGACGGACGACGAGAAGCACGCCGAGGAGCTGGCGGCCAAGGGCATCGGCTTCGTCGACTGCGGCGTCTCCGGCGGCGTCTGGGGCCTGGAGAACGGCTACGCCCTGATGTACGGCGGCGACGCGGAGAACGTCGCCAAGGTGCAGCCGATCTTCGACGCGCTCAAGCCCGAGGGCGACTTCGGCTCCGTGCACGCCGGCAAGGTCGGCGCGGGCCACTTCGCGAAGATGGTCCACAACGGCATCGAGTACGCCATGATGCAGGCCTACGCCGAGGGCTGGGAGCTCCTGGAGAAGGTCGACTCGGTCACCGACGTGCGCGAGGTGTTCCGCTCCTGGCAGGAGGGCACGGTCATCCGTTCCTGGCTGCTGGACCTCGCGGTCAACGCCCTCGACGAGGACGAGCACCTGGACAAGCTGCGCGGTTACGCACAGGACTCCGGCGAGGGCCGCTGGACGGTGGAAGCCGCCATCGACAACGCGGTACCGCTCCCGGCGATCACCGCGTCCCTGTTCGCGCGGTTCGCCTCCCGTCAGGAGGACTCGCCGCAGATGAAGATGATCGCGGCGCTGCGCAACCAGTTCGGCGGCCACGCGGTCGAGAAGAAGTAGTCCACAGGGCCGCCCGGCGGTCCACAACCCTGGGGGAGGTCGGCGAAACGACCATGCACGTCACGCATCTGTCGCTGGCCGACTTCCGCTCCTACGCCCGGGTCGAAGTCCCGCTCGACCCGGGCGTCACGGCCTTCGTCGGCCCGAACGGGCAGGGCAAGACGAACCTCGTCGAGGCCGTCGGCTACCTCGCCACCCTCGGGAGCCACCGCGTCGCCTCCGACGCGCCCCTCGTGCGCATGGGTGCCGACCGCGCGGTGATCCGGGCGCAGGTCCGCCAGGGCGACCGGCAGCAACTGGTCGAACTGGAGCTGAACCCCGGCAAGGCCAACCGCGCCCGCATCAACAGGTCCTCGCAGGTCAGGCCGCGTGACGTGCTGGGCATCGTACGGACCGTGCTGTTCGCGCCCGAGGACCTCGCCCTGGTGAAGGGCGACCCCGGGGAGCGGCGCCGCTTCCTCGACGAGCTCATCACCGCGCGCTCCCCGCGCATGGCCGGAGTGCGCTCCGACTACGAGCGGGTGCTGAAGCAGCGCAACACCCTGCTGAAGTCGGCCGCGCTGGCCCGTCGCCACGGCGGCCGTTCCATGGATCTGTCCACGCTAGACGTGTGGGACCAGCACCTCGCGCGCGTGGGCGCCGAACTGCTCGCCCAGCGGCTCGACCTGGTGGCGGCGATCCAGCCGCTGGCCGACAAGGCGTACGAACAGCTGGCCCCCGGCGGCGGGCCGGTCGCCCTGGAGTACAAGCCGTCGGCGCCGGGTGAGGCGCACACCCGCGAACACCTCTACGAACAGCTGATGGCCGCGCTCGCCGACGCCCGGAAGCAGGAGATCGAGCGGGGCGTCACCCTCGCGGGCCCGCACCGGGACGATCTGGTCCTCAAACTCGGTGAGCTGCCGGCCAAGGGTTACGCCTCCCACGGCGAGTCCTGGTCCTACGCGCTCGCCCTGCGGCTGGCCTCGTACGACCTGCTGCGCGCCGAGGGCAACGAGCCCGTGCTGATCCTCGACGACGTCTTCGCCGAGCTGGACGCCCGGCGCCGTGAGCGGCTGGCAGAGCTGGTCGCGCCCGGAGAGCAGGTCCTGGTGACGGCCGCGGTCGACGACGACGTACCGCATGTGCTGACGGGTGCGCGGTACGCCGTGTCGGACGGGACGGTGGAACGCGTATGACCGACCAGGAACCCAAGAGGACGACCGAGCCCTCCGGCGTCGACCTCGCGCGCGTGACGCTCCGGGCGGCCCGCGAACAGGCACGCGCGCGGGGAGACGCGGCACAGCAGAAGAAGCAGGCGCGGCGCGGGGGCGGCCTGCGCTCGGGCGCGCGTGCGGACGGCCGCGACCCCATGGCGCTCGGCGCGGCGATCAACCGGCTGCTCACCGAGCGCGGCTGGGAGGCGCCGGCCGCGGTCGGCGGGGTGATGGGCCGCTGGCCGCAGATCGTCGGCGAGGACGTGGCCAAGCACTGCGTGCCGGAGCGGTACGACGAGGACGAGCGCGTCCTGGTCGTGCGCTGCGACTCCACGGCCTGGGCGACCAACCTGCGCCTGCTCGCCCCGACCCTGGTGGCGCGCCTGAACGAGGACCTCGGGCAGGGCAGGGTGCGGCAGATCAAGGTCCAGGGGCCCGGCGGGCCCGCCCGTCGCTACGGCCCCCTGCGCGCTCCGGGCAGCAGGGGTCCCGGCGACACCTATGGGTGACATACGTCACGTCTTCCAGGCCGGAACGGTCCCTTCGTACCGTTCCGGCCCTCCTTTTACGGGGCCACGGGAAGGCGCCTCGAGGGCTCTCGAGAGGTGCCTTGCAGGCCCTCGGGAGGCGTCGTTCGGTGCTTGTCCGGCCGCCGTTCGACGCTTCCTCCGTGCTCGCACGCGGTTGCGAATCCGGAACTGACTCCGCAGTAGCCAAGGGTTGACACCCAGAAGCGCTGAGTGCCTCTGTGAGCCTCTTGGAGCCCCGCTCCGTATATGGGGACCCGGCCGAGACCGGTTGAGGGCGGCACATGCGGACTCAGGTACCGGCAAACCCCCATCACTGTCAGCGCTACCGGTAGACTGGAAGCCAATCCCGCCCCCAACGTGGGGACCGCCCGGGAAAAGCTGAGCAACGCTGATCAAGGCTTACCAACGCAACATGCCGCAGCCGCTCCGGCAACCCGCCGACGAGCTCGGCTCGTGCTGTGCCAGAAAGGGCGCTTCGTGGCCGATTCCGGCAACCCCAACGAGAACATCCCGTCCACCGACGCAGGCGTGACCAGCGAGGCGATCACCTCCAACGGCGAGGTCACCGCCTCGTACGACGCCAGTGCCATCACCGTCCTCGAGGGTCTGGACGCGGTCCGCAAGCGACCCGGTATGTACATCGGTTCCACCGGTGAGCGCGGCCTGCACCACCTCGTGTACGAGGTCGTCGACAACTCCGTCGACGAGGCGCTCGCCGGGCACGCGGACACGATCGAGGTGACGATCCTCGCCGACGGCGGCGTCCGCGTCGTCGACAACGGCCGTGGCATCCCGGTGGGCATCGTCCCGTCCGAGGGCAAGCCGGCCGTCGAGGTCGTGCTGACCGTGCTCCACGCGGGCGGCAAGTTCGGCGGCGGCGGCTACGCGGTCTCCGGTGGTCTGCACGGCGTCGGCGTCTCGGTCGTGAACGCCCTGTCCAGCAAGGTCTCCGTCGAGGTGAAGACCGACGGCCACCGCTGGACGCAGGACTACAAGATGGGCGTCCCGACGGCCCCCCTGGCCAAGCACGAGGCCACGGACGAGACCGGGACCTCGGTCACCTTCTGGGCCGACGGCGACATCTTCGAGACCACCGACTACTCCTTCGAGACGCTGTCGCGGCGCTTCCAGGAGATGGCGTTCCTCAACAAGGGTTTGACGATCAAACTCACCGACGAGCGCGAGTCGGCGAAGGCCGTGACCGGTGCCGACGAGGCCGGTGCGGACGAGAAGGACGAGGTCAAGACCGTCACGTACCACTACGAGGGCGGCATCGTCGACTTCGTGAAGTACCTCAACTCCCGCAAGGGGGACGTGGTGCACCCCTCCGTCATCGACCTGGAGGCCGAGGACAAGGACCGGAGCCTGTCCCTCGAGGTCGCGATGCAGTGGAACGGCGGCTACACCGAGGGTGTCTACTCCTTCGCCAACATCATCCACACGCACGAGGGCGGCACGCACGAAGAGGGCTTCCGCGCCGCGCTGACGAACCTGATCAACAAGTACGCGCGCGACAAGAAGCTGCTGCGGGAGAAGGACGACAACCTCACGGGCGACGACATCCGCGAGGGTCTGACCGCGATCATCTCGGTCAAGCTGAGCGAGCCCCAGTTCGAGGGCCAGACCAAGACCAAGCTGGGCAACACCGAGGCGAAGACCTTCGTCCAGAAGGCGGTCTACGAGCACCTCAACGACTGGCTGGACCGCAACCCGGTCGAGGCCGCGGACATCGTCCGCAAGGGCATCCAGGCGGCCACCGCGCGCGTGGCGGCCCGCAAGGCCCGTGACCTGACGCGCCGTAAGGGTCTGCTGGAGTCGGCGTCCCTGCCGGGCAAGCTCTCCGACTGCCAGTCCAACGACCCCACCAAGTGCGAGATCTTCATCGTCGAGGGTGACTCCGCCGGCGGTTCGGCCAAGTCCGGCCGCAACCCGCAGTACCAGGCGATCCTCCCGATCCGCGGCAAGATCCTCAACGTCGAGAAGGCCAGGATCGACAAGATCCTGCAGAACCAGGAGATCCAGGCGCTGATCTCCGCCTTCGGCACGGGCGTGCACGAGGACTTCGACATCGAGAAGCTCCGCTACCACAAGATCATCCTGATGGCGGACGCCGACGTCGACGGCCAGCACATCAGCACCCTGCTGCTGACCTTCCTGTTCCGCTTCATGCGGCCGCTGGTCGAGGCCGGGCACGTGTACCTCTCCCGCCCCCCGCTGTACAAGATCAAGTGGGGCCGGGACGACATCGAGTACGCCTATTCCGACCGCGAGCGCGACGCGCTGATCGAGATGGGCCGGCAGCGCGGCAAGCGCGTCCGCGAGGACTCGATCCAGCGCTTCAAGGGTCTCGGCGAGATGAACGCCGAGGAGCTGCGCGTGACGACGATGGACCAGGAGCACCGGGTGCTGGGCCAGGTCACCCTCGACGACGCCGCCCAGGCCGACGACCTGTTCTCGGTCCTGATGGGCGAGGACGTAGAGGCCCGCCGCGCGTTCATCCAGCGCAACGCCAAAGACGTCCGCTTCCTCGACATCTGAGTCGGTCTCAGCTGACCGCACCAGGAAGGATCTTCACCAGCAATGGCCGACGAGACCCCGAACATTCCCTCTGGCCCCGTCACCCCCGAAGAGGGCGGCGAGGTCGCGATGCGCGTCGAGCCCGTCGGGCTCGAGACGGAGATGCAGCGCTCGTACCTGGACTACGCGATGTCCGTCATCGTGTCCCGTGCGCTGCCCGACGTCCGTGACGGTCTCAAGCCCGTCCACCGCCGCGTCCTGTACGCCATGTACGACGGCGGTTACCGCCCCGAGCGCGGCTTCTACAAGTGCGCCCGCGTGGTCGGCGACGTCATGGGCAACTACCACCCCCACGGCGACAGTTCGATCTACGACGCGCTCGTCCGCCTCGCCCAGCCGTGGTCGATGCGGATGCCGCTGGTGGACTCCAACGGCAACTTCGGCTCCCCGGGCAACGACCCGGCGGCGGCGATGCGCTACACCGAGTGCAAGCTGGCGCCGCTGTCGATGGAGATGGTCCGTGACATCGACGAGGAGACCGTCGACTTCACGGACAACTACGACGGCCGTTCCCAGGAGCCGACGGTCCTGCCGGCCCGCTTCCCGAACCTGCTGATCAACGGCTCGGCCGGTATCGCGGTCGGCATGGCGACCAACATCCCGCCGCACAACCTGCGCGAGGTCGCCTCCGGCGCCCAGTGGTACCTGGAGAACCCCGAGGCCTCGCACGAGGAGCTGCTCGACGCGCTCATCGAGCGCATCAAGGGCCCGGACTTCCCGACCGGCGCGCTGGTCGTCGGCCGCAAGGGCATCGAGGAGGCGTACCGCACCGGCCGCGGCTCCATCACCATGCGCGCGGTCGTCGAGGTCGAGGAGATCCAGAACCGCCAGTGCCTGGTGGTCACGGAACTGCCCTACCAGGTCAACCCGGACAACCTCGCGCAGAAGATCGCCGACCTGGTGAAGGACGGCAGGATCGGCGGTATCGCGGACGTCCGCGACGAGACGTCGTCCCGTACGGGTCAGCGCCTGGTCATCGTCCTGAAGCGGGACGCGGTCGCCAAGGTCGTCCTCAACAACCTGTACAAGCACACCGACCTGCAGACCAACTTCGGCGCCAACATGCTGGCGCTGGTCGACGGTGTGCCGCGCACGCTGTCCCTGGACGCGTTCATCCGCCACTGGGTGACGCACCAGATCGAGGTCATCGTCCGCCGCACGCGTTTCCGTCTCCGCAAGGCGGAGGAGCGCGCCCACATCCTGCGCGGCCTGCTGAAGGCCCTGGACGCCATCGACGAGGTCATCGCGCTGATCCGGCGCAGTGAGACCGTCGACGTCGCGCGCACGGGCCTGATGGAGCTCCTGGAGATCGACGAGATCCAGGCCAACGCCATCCTCGAGATGCAGCTGCGCCGCCTGGCCGCACTGGAGCGCCAGAAGATCGTCCAGGAGCACGACGAACTCCAGGCGAAGATCAACGAGTACAACGAGATCCTCGCGTCCCCGATCCGCCAGCGCGGCATCGTCAGCGAGGAGCTCGCCGCGCTCGTCGAGAAGTACGGCGACGACCGCAAGACCAAGCTGGTGCCCTACGACGGTGACATGTCCATCGAGGACCTGATCGCCGAGGAGGACATCGTCGTCACCGTCACGCGCGGCGGCTACGTCAAGCGCACCAAGACGGACGACTACCGCGCCCAGAAGCGCGGGGGCAAGGGTGTGCGCGGCACGAAGCTCAAGGAAGACGACATCGTCGACCACTTCTTCGTGTCGACCACGCACCACTGGCTGCTGTTCTTCACCAACAAGGGCCGCGTCTACCGGGCCAAGGCGTACGAACTTCCCGACGCCGGGCGCGACGCGCGGGGCCAGCACGTCGCCAACCTGCTGGCCTTCCAGCCGGACGAGGCGATCGCCGAGATCCTCGCGATCCGCGACTACGAGGCGGCGCCGTACCTCGTCCTGGCCACCAAGGCCGGCTTGGTCAAGAAGACGCCGCTGAAGGATTACGATTCGCCTCGTTCCGGCGGCGTGATCGCGATCAACCTCCGGGAGCGGGAGGACGGTTCCGACGACGAATTGATCGGTGCCGAACTCGTCTCGGCCGACGATGATCTGCTTCTGATCAGCAAGAAGGCACAGTCGATCAGGTTCACCGCCTCCGACGACACTCTGCGCCCGATGGGCCGCGCCACCTCGGGCGTGAAGGGCATGAGTTTCCGCGAGGGCGACGAGCTCCTCTCGATGAATGTTGTTCGACCCGGTACGTTCGTGTTCACTGCCACCGACGGCGGGTACGCGAAGCGGACCGCCGTCGACGAGTACCGCGTCCAGGGTCGCGGCGGCCTCGGCATCAAGGCCGCCAAGATCGTGGAGGACCGTGGTTCTCTCGTCGGCGCGCTGGTGGTCGAGGAGACCGACGAGATCCTCGCCATCACGCTGGGCGGCGGTGTGATTCGTACGCGAGTCAACGAGGTCAGGGAGACGGGCCGTGACACCATGGGCGTCCAACTGATCAACCTGGGCAAGCGCGATGCCGTCGTCGGCATCGCACGTAACGCCGAGGCGGGGCGCGAGGCGGAGGAGGTCGACGGCGACATCGCCGTGGACGACGAGACCGCCGAGGACGCCGCGACCAGCGGCACGGACGAGGGTGAGGCGCCCTCGGCTGAGTAGCACGAGGAGTGAGTCATCGTGAGCGGAGCCACGGGCGCAGGTTCGGTCGGAACGCCGGCCGGAACCTCTGCCGGTCCTTCTACCGGTCCTTCTGCCGGTAAGGAGACGGACGGCGGCGGCCGTGGCTCCGCCGCGCCGGTGGGGGACGCGCGCGCGACCGATGCGCGCGGCGTCGACGGGCGGGCGGTGGACACGCACACCACCCAGCTCAAGGCCGTCAAGGCATCGACGGCCGACTCGTCCTCGCCCGACGGACAGGGATCGAGGGGATCCCAGGGGGGAACCGTGACGGACACCCGAGGCCCGCAGGCCCACCAGGAGGCGTCCCCGTTGCCCGGGGAGCGGCAGCCGCAGCAGCCCACCGGGCCGTACCACCCGCCGCAGGCCTACCAGACGCAGGCTCCGTCCGGCGCGGTACGCCGGCCGCGCACCGGCGCCCGCACCACGCCCCGCGTGCGCAAGGCACGGCTGCGCGTGGCGAAGGCCGACCCGTGGTCGGTGATGAAGGTCAGCTTCCTGCTCTCCATCGCGCTCGGCATCTGCACGATCGTCGCGGCCGCCGTCCTGTGGATGGTCATGGACGCGATGGGCGTCTTCTCGACGGTCGGCGGCACGATCTCGGAGGCGACCGGCTCCAACGAGTCGAACGGCTTCGACCTCCAGTCGTTCCTGTCCCTCCCCCACGTCCTGATGTTCACGTCGATCATCGCGGTCATCGACGTCGTCCTCGCGACGGCCCTCGCGACCCTCGGCGCCTTCATCTACAACCTGTCGGCGGGCTTCGTTGGCGGTATCGAGCTGACGCTGGCCGAGGACGAGTGACCTGCGGCCGAACGCTTCGGGGCGGTCCTCGGACTATCGATTTTGGGACTGCCCCGGTCGTGCGCTAATCTTCAGGAGTCAGCGCGCGGGACACACACCGCAGAGCGCGGCGGGGCTATAGCTCAGTTGGTTAGAGCGCATCCCTGATAAGGATGAGGCCACAGGTTCAAATCCTGTTAGCCCCACCAGCGAGAAGACCCCCAGTCGATACCGGCTGGGGGTCTTCGACGTCTACGGCCGGGGTGTGGCGAGCCCGGGGGCGGCCCGGTGCGCGAGGCGTGGAATCGGATCACCCACCTAATCGGGTGACAAAGCGGATCCGGACATGTCGATGAGGGCAGGCTGCGGACGACTGTCGTTCTTCTGGAGGAAGTTCATGCCTCGTATCGCAGCAACTGCACTGGTGGCCGTCACGATCGTCGGTTGTCTGGCGACACCGGCCGTTGCCGTGCCGGACCCGGTCGCGACCGTCGACTGCGCCGTCCAGGACGTCACGGGTCTCGTGGACCTGGCCCATCCCGGAGTCCCCACCGAAGCTCCCGCCACGGGTTGCCTGGCACCGTGACCTGCCAAGGCGTAGCCCTCGGGCGTGCCACTGGGTCCGGCGGAGCGTGGCGTGGGCATCTGCGAGTCGTTGACGGGTCCGCATCCTGTGATCGCCGGTCTCGTTGATCCGATCATGAAAAGGATGATGACCCTCCTGTCCTTTGTGGTGACTCTCGTCGCTGTGGCCGCGGGCTCAGCCGTCGCGGACGAAACCCACAGGGATTCGCACAACGCCCCGGTGGTCGCGCTCATCAACACCGGGCAGATCGACGATCCGATGGAAGACGTCCTCGAGCACACGCTCAACTTCGGCGACGGATACAAGTGGGACTAGGGGGCCTGGCAGCCCCACGAGCACAGTCCCACGAGCAGGAAGACCCCCGGTCCGGATGGATCGGGGGGCTTCGTGTGTGCGGAGTTCTGTGCGGGCGGCGGGTGCGCGGGAGCGCCTCGACAAGGAGGCTGCGCGCACGGCGCCCGCAGGGGCGCGGGCATGAAAAGGCCCGGTCGCTGGCGACGGGGGATGCACCAGCGACCGGGCTATGGCCAAGGCTAACAAGGCTGGTTGGCCGGGGGGAGGGGACTGCTGGGCTGGTGAGGCGTTGTGACCGGGATCACTTCTCTGTCAGTCGTCGCAGGGAGGCTCGTAGGAGAGGCGGGGGAGGTACTCGTTCCACTTGTCGTGGGTCAGGACGCCCCGGGTGGTCGAGCAGATGTGGCTGATGGCCTCGTCGACGTCGAGGTTCCAGAGCCGGACGGTGTCCGTGCCGCTGGACACCCCGAGCATGTGGCTCTGGGGACTGAAGGACAGGAAGCCGCCGGTCCTGGCGTTGGGGCTCATCGACTGGCCTATGGGGCCCGCGGCCGAGGGATCGGCGACGTTCCACAGGCGGACGCTGTTGTCGTTGCCGCCGCTGGCCAGGGTGCGGCCGTCCTCGCTGAACGTCAGGGACACGACGGCCTCGGTGTGGCCGGTGAGGGGGGAGTCCAGCGAGGTGGCCGCCAAGGGGTCGGTGAGGTTCCAGAGGCGGACCGTGTCGTCGTCGCTGCCGCTGGCCAGGGTGTGGCCGTCGGGGCTGAGCGCGAGGGTGTTGACCGGGCCGTGGTGACCCTTGAGGGGCGTGCCGAGGGGGGTGGCGCGGCGCGGGTCGGTCACCTTCCACAGGCGGATGGTGCCGTCCGCGCTGCCGCTGGCGAGCGTCCGGCCGTCCGGCAGGAAGGTGAGGGCGTTGACGTAGCCCTTGTGGCCCTTGAGGGGGGCGCCGTAGGGGAGCGGGCGGGACGGGTCGGCGATGTTCCAGAGCTGGAGGGTACGGTCGTCGTAGGCGGTGGCGAGGGTGCGGCCGTCTGGGCTGAACGCCAGTGCTTCGGGGCCCATGAACCGGGTGCGCAGGACGATGGGCGGGCCGTGGGAGACCGGCCGGGCCGGGTCGGTGACGTTCCACAGGTGGACCGTACGGCTGCCCGTGAGCACCGCGAGGGTGCGGCCGTCGGGGGAGAACACCAGCGAGCGCTGGCCGCCGTCCCCGGGCATGAACGGATCGTTGAGCAGCACGGGCCGGTCCGGGCGCGACACGTTCCACAGCCGGACGCTGCCGTCGCGCGCGGCGGTGGCGAGCACCCGCCCGTCCGGACGGAACGCCCCGCTCCGGCCGATCATGTCCGACGTCGGGATCGACCACAGGCGGACCTTGCTGTCACCGCTGCCGGTGGCGAGGGTGTTGCCGTCGGGGCTGAAGCCGAGCGCGTACATCTCGCCGCTGCTGCCGGCCAGGGGCTCGCCGACCTGGGACGGGTACGCCGGGTCGCTGACGTTCCACAGGCTCGCCGTGCTGTCGGCGCTGGCCGCGGCGAGCATGGTGCCGTCCGGGTTGAAGGCCACCGACCAGATCGGGGCCGTGTGCCCGGTGAGCGGCGGGCCGAGCTGGCGGGCACGGCGGGGGTCGGACACGTTCCAGAGGCGGATGGTGTCGTCCGCGCCGCCGCTGGCGAGGGTGCGGCCGTCGGGGCTGAAGGCCACGGAGTGCACCAGGTCCGTGTGGCCGGTCAGGGTGCGCAGTGGCTCCGGCCGGCCCGGGGCGGCGACGTTCCACAGCCGGATCGTGTCGTCGTCGCCGCCGGTGGCGAGGGTGCGGCCGTCGGGGCTGAACGCCACCGAGCGGACGGCGGCGGTGTGGCCGGTCAGGGCCCCGAGCGCCCTGGGCCTGCCCGGGGCCGCCATGTCCCACAGGCGGACGGTGCGGTCCTCCCCCGTGGAGGCCAGCGTCCGCCCGTCCGGGCTGAAGGCCAGCAGGTAGATCGTGCCCTTGTGGCCGGTCAGGGGTGTGCCGAGCGGCTTCGGGCGGCCGGGATCCCGTACGTCCCACATCCGGATCGTGCCGTCGTCCCCCGCGCTGGCGAGGGTGCGCCCGTCCGGGCCGAAGACGGCGCTGCTCACCCAACTCGTGTGTCCCGTGAGGGGCTTGCCCAGCGGTTCGGGCCGGCTCGGGTCGCTCACGTCCCACAGTCGTACGGTCCGGTCGTAGCTGGCGGTGGCCAGGAGCCGTCCGTCCGGGCTGAACGAGGTCAGGTAGACGGCGCCGGTGTGGCCGAGGAGCGGGGTGGCCAGCGGCGCGTTGACGATCGAGATCAGCCGGTTGCGCGTGCCCTCGTCGTGCGGCCGCAGACGGTGGGCCACCAGGTCGAGCTGGGCGGACAGCGAGGGGTCGGAGTACTGGACCCGGTCGGCCTCGGCGACGACCTGCTCGAACACGGCGTCGTTGCGCTGCTGCCAGGCGACGACCGCCGCGCCCACGGCCAGGACCGCGAGGACGACCAGGGCCGACACGGCGGCGCGGCCGATCCACACCGTGCGCTTGCGCAGCCGCACCGAAGCGGCCAGGAACTCCACCGCGCTGCGGGTCAGCGCGGTGTTCCCGGCGGACTTCGCCCAGGCCCGGGCCTGCTCCAGACGTGACCCCCGGTACAGCAGCGAGGAGTCGCGGTGCGAGCCCTCCCAGGCCCTGCCGTCCTCCTCCAGGCGCTGGCGCAGCAGGTTGCCGTTGCGGTCCTCGTCGATCCAGTCGCGCAGCCGCGGCCAGGCGTGCAGCAGCGCCTCGTGGGTGATCTCCACCGTCTCCGCGTCGAGCGTCACCAGCCGGGCGCGCACCAGCGCTTCGAGGGACTCCTCGGTCTTGTCCGGGTCCGTCGACTCCGCCGCGAGCTGGCGGCGGGTCCCGCGCCGGCGGGTGGCCTGGGTGTCCTCGCTCAGCCGGACCAGCCGGAGCAGGAGCAGCCGCGCGGCCGTACGTGCCGCCGGGTCGAGGCCGGACCAGGCGCGCTCGGCGGTCGCCGCGACCGCTCCCTGGATGCCGCCGGCCGCCCGGTAGCCGGCCAGCGTCAGCCTGCCGGCCTTCCGTCGCTGCCAGGTGGCGAGCAGGGCGTGGGACAGCAGCGGCAGCACCCCCGCGTCGTGGGCGCCGCGGGGGCCGTCGGCGCTGACCTCGCGGACGATCAGCTCGGCGAGGCCCGGTTCGAGTTCCAGCCCGACGGCCTTGGCGGGGCCGGTGACGGCTTCGCGCAGTTCCGTGGAGGTCAGCGGGCCGAGCACCATGTGCCGGTGCTGCAGCGCGTCGGCCAGCTCGGGGTAGCCGAGGCACTGTTCGTAGAAGTCGGCGCGGATGCCGAGGATGACGAGGACGGGGGCCGGTGCGCCCCTCTCGCCGGGCGTGGAGGCGGCGTGCAGGAGCTGGACGAAGGTGCGCCGGGTCGTCTCGTCGGGGCAGAGGGTGAAGGTCTCCTCGAACTGGTCGACGATGACCACGGGGCGGCCGGAGCAGGCGGAGGCGGTGGGGGGCGCGGAGGAGGAAGAAGGGGGCGCGGAGGAGGCGGAGGACGAAGGGGGCGCGGGGGAAGGGAGCGCGGAGGAGGAAGGGGGCGCGGAGGGCTCGGGGCGGCGCGCCCACGCGGTGAAGGCGTCCCGTACCGCCTGTGCGAAGTGCGGTGTGCCGGGCTCGCTCGCTTCCGGGTCCTGGGTGTGCCGGGCGACGACCTGGGCGAGTTCGGGGACGGAGCACGTCATTTCCGCGAGGGGATCGGCTCCCGGGACGAGTTGGAGGACTTTCCGGCTCCGGCCGTCCTCGTCGCCCGGTGGACCGTTCCGCAGGGCGGGCACCAACCCGGCGCTCAGCAGGGAGGACTTGCCCGCCCCCGAGGCGCCCACCAGCATCACCAGGCCCCCCGTCTCCTCCGCCGCGTGGAGCTGGGCGGCGAGGGCCCCCGTGCTGCGCTCCCGCCCGAAGAACCACCGGGCGTCCTCCTGGCGGTACGACGCGAGGCCCCGGTACGGGCAGACGCCGCCCGGTACGGGCGGGGGATCGCCCGGCGGCTTCTCCTCCTCGGCCCTGTCGGGGCCGTCACCGACCGGGTCCGCGACCGCGCGCTCCCACAGGCGCTGCCACTGGCTCAGGTCGTACAGACCCGTGGACACCGGCACGGGCCGCAAGCGGCGTGCTTCGGGGACGAGGACGTGCAGCACCGCGGCCAGGGCGGTGAACTGGGCGGGTACGTTCCTCGCCCGCCGCCAGTCACTGATCCGCTGGGCGGACACCCGCACGGGCCGCCCTCGTTCGTCCACCCGCTGGAGGCGGGCGACCGCCTCGGACACGCGCTTGAGCGGAGGATTGCCGGCCTCCTTGTACAGCAGCGCGAGACGTTCCGCGAAGGCTGTGCGTGCCCCTGAGCCGGAACTCAAGGTCTCCACCCCTTTACTCCCCCGCAGCTGGCATCCGGTCCGGAAAACCCACTTTATACGGCTGACCTGCGGCGAAGCCGGTGACTGGACACCGGAACCTCCTCCACGAGAGCCAGAACTGGCAGGATTTCATCGCAGTTGCGCATCCACCGGGCGTCGCCCGCACAGGCCACCAGCTCAGCGGTTGGAGACAGCTCATGGCGCCGCAAGTTCCCGGCCAACTTCCGCCGGAGTGTCCAGACGGTCGCGACGCATCCGTCGCATGAGCGTGCAGGGACCCGTGCAGCAGTCCCCCGCCCGGACTGCGGTCGTTCCGCCCACGGGTTCCCGCCTTACCTCGGTCCATGCCGCAACGGCACGGTCCGAAGCCGCCCGCACCGTTCGGCAGCGGTCCGCACGAGGGGAGGGACCGGTGCCGAACGGTGCGGCGTGTGGGAGGGCGGCGCTCTGACGGGCGTACGGTTCCGGCGTCCTGCGCCTGGACGTCCCGGCTGCCGCTCCCCGTGCCTACGTGTTCCGCCCCGGCATCCCGGCTCTGGATATCTGACGAACCGTCAGTTACGGTCCCTCTGCCGCGTCGCTTCAGAAGGGGTGATCGCCATGGAGACCCGTTCCCAGAGCCCGCAACCACCGGGGATGCCCCGCTGGGTGGCGATGTTCCGTGAACCGTCGTCGGGCGCCTGGCGGCTGGGCGCCGAATCGCCCGACCGGTCGCCGGTGCTGTACGCGATCGGTGAGATGGCCCAGGTCATGCGGGCGCGAGGGGACGAGGTGACCGTCGCCCTCTGGGGCCCGCGGGACGGCGCCTGGCATCGCTTCGACGCGTCCGTCACCGTCACCGGCCCGGCGGAACCTCCCCCTCCGGCTTCGCCCGCCGCCCCGGAACCGACCAGACTCGCCGAGCGGATGCACGACCGCCGGCACCAGGTGCTCATGGCCGGCCTGAGCAAGGCCGGCCTCTACGACCTCGCACCGGACGACGTGACGGCCGTCCAGACCCTCGTGGACCGGCTGGACGAGGCCACGCTGCGCAGGGTCGCCCACTGGATGGCCGCCGCCGGCACCGGACGTTAGGCGCCCGGTCCACCGGTACGCGAGGTGATGCGCGGGCCGGTTGGGCGAGCCGCTCGGAGGGCAGGCACGTCCTGACGGCCTGTCGGTTCGCATCCGAGTGGAGGGCACATGAAGATCTCCGTGGACCCCGAGCGCTGCTACGGATCCGGCGACTGCGTCTACCGGGTGCCGTCCGTCTTCACCGAGGTCGACGGGTTCGGAGCGGTCGTTCCGGGGCGCGAGGACGCGGGCGACGATCCCCTGGTGCGGGAGGCGGCCGAGAGGTGCCCCTCCCAGGCCATCGTCATCAGCTAGGGCCGTTCCGCGCGCTCAGGAGCGATGCCACCGGAAGGACGCCAGCGCCCTGGCCCGCGCCTCGACGACGGCCATGCGGGCGTCGCGTTCGGCCGGGTCCAGGTGCGCCGGCTGCCCTGTGGCCTGCCCGTCCCACTTGCGGTAGAGGAGTCCCACCTCAGGCGTGAACCATCCGCGGCTCACCGCGTCGAGTGCGAGCAGCAGCCCGGTGTCCTCCGAGGCGGGCAGCGCCATCCACCCGCCCAGAGCCAGCAGGAGGTCCCTCCGGACGAAGAGCGTCGCCGGGTGCACCTGTGCCAGGAAGTCGTGCGCCTTCCAGTGCTCCAGCACGTCGCCGCGCTCGATCGGCCCGCCCGGCGGGTCCGGGAATCCGACCGTCGACCCGTCCGGCAGGGAGTCCAGGACACTCGACGTGGCCCACCCGATCGTCGGGTCGCCCTCGAGGACGGCCAGGTCGCGGGCCAGGGCCCCGGGGGTGAGCCGGTCGTCCGCGTCCAGGACCTTCACGTACGTGCCGTCGGCGTACGCGAGCGCCATGGTGCGGGCGACTCCCGGACCGCCCCGGCGTCCCTGACGGAAGGTCACGCGCGTGTCGTCGGGGACGTGCGGGGCGACACCGTCCGTCGTGCCGTCCTCCTGGATCACCCAGTGCCACTCCCAGCCGTCGGGCAACTCCTGGGCGCACAGCGACGTGTAGGCCTCCGGCAGGTACGGGGCCGAGGGGGCGTGCACGGCGGTGACGACGTCGATGCGCCTGCTCGCGGCGGCACTCGCCGCATCCACCGTCGCATCCACCTTCGCATCCAGCACGCGTACCGGGTCCGACGCGCTCACCCCGTTCACCACCTCTCCAGGCGGGTGACGAAGAGCAGTTCCGTGCGGTCTGCGGGCATGGTGACGTCGGAGACGTTCACGACGCGGTCGTGGACGTCGCGGTACGTCTTGCGGAGCAGGAGCACCGACACGCCGGCCGGCAGGTCCAGCTCCCGGGCCTCCCCGGGCGTCGGCGGACGGGCGGTGACGCGTTCCTCCACGCGGTCCACCTCGATGCCCACGGTGTAGAGCTGGTTCTGGGTGCCGCCCGGCCACGGCTCCTTCGCCTCGTCCAGCAGGTCCGGGTTCGACGCGACCATGTCGCGGACGAGGTAGGAGGTCACGAGGCTGAGCGGGACCTGCGCGCCCGCGCGGCCGGTCCGGTAGACGCGTTCCAGCAGCAGGGTCCCTTCCGGGACGCCGAACGCGGCCGCGAGGTCCTCGGACGCCGTGATCTCTCGGTACCGGGCGTGGAAGACGAGGTCGTCGGTGTCCAGGCCGGTGTCGCGTTCCGTCGCCCCGGTCTCGGCCCGTTCGTCCCGTGAGGCGCGGGCGCGGTCCTTCTCCCACTGGTGCCGCAGGTTGTCACGGACGGCCGGTGTGCGGGGGCCCCGGACGGCGGTGTCGCGGCCGTGCCCCTCCTCGACCGGGCCTTCCTCGTTCACTTCGTACGCCCTTGCCACTGGTGCTCACCGATTTGTCGTCCGGCACGCCGACACACGCATACGGCCTACGGCATCCGGCCCGCCGGGAGGGCCCCGACCAGCCGGTGACCGCGGCCCAGCCTACGGCTGCCGAGCAGGTCCCGCCCGGCAGGGGCGTACGGAGGTGGACCCCGTGAGCCCTGCTCCGCGCGCGTGCGCTGTGCTGACGTCGGCGCAGGCGCAGGCGTCGGTGCTGCATGCCGGTGTCGGCGTCAGCGGTGGGTGGACGCCTCGCTCGACCCTCGTGTGACGCCCGGCTCGACCGCTCCGCGCACGACGAAGGCCCGGTGGCTCCTGGGGGAGCTGCCGGGCCTGCTTTCGTGCGGGCTGTACAGGCTGTACGCAAGTCGCCGTCGTGTTGCTGGTGCGCGGTGCGCGGTACGCGTGCGCGGTGCGGAATGCGCGGCGCACGGTCGGTTCGGATGCGGGGGCGGAAGGGGCAGGTGATGCGGAGTTGCGGGAGGAGGCACGTGGGGGGCCGGGCCCTCAGCGCTGGAGCGGGATCAGCCTCGTGGATTCCTCCGGGACCGCCTCGGGGTCGCAGGGCCTCGGGAGGAGGTCGGCCGCGTCCACCGGATCCGTTTCCGGGAGGGGGCGGGTGCGGCAGCTGGGGGATTTGCCGTGTGCCTCCGCACGGATGCGCTGTTTCATCGTGGGGGGCAGGGACCGCGCATGGAACCAGGACCAGGGGGACGCCGCCGGCGTGGGCGGGTGAACGGTGTTGCCGCTCTTGTCGCTGTTGCGTGCCGGCTCGGTCTGCGCTACCGCCGTCGAGGCGGTCGTCGTGACGAATCCGAGCGCGGTGCAGAGGGCGAGGAAGGCGGTGATGATGGCGGTCCACAGCTTCATGACCCGGTTCTCGGCCATGTCCCTCACTTTCGGGTTGGGCGATTTGCGCACTTTCCTCATGATGTGTATGGGGGCGGAGAAGTGGTGGACCGACGCTCGTGGCGCGGCGATGTTCGGATGAACACCACTCGGATGGGCGCATAAGGAGAGAAAAGTGCTGGAGAGGGGACTGATGGGGCCGAAATCGCTCTCCGTGGAGAAGTGATCACGCTCCGATCGGAGGGTGTGATCCGCCTCCGCCGCGACGCGTTCCGCACCGCTTCTGCGCCGCCGAGGGCGGAAGTTGAGCGGCCGACGCAGGTCACCGATCGATATCGATCGGTGTGTATAGTCGGGCGCCAGAGGTCCCCTACGTCAAGGAAAGACGAGGTCGCGCGGTGAAGAAGCTTCTCCTGGTCGCACTGGCCGCCATCGGCGGGCTCCTCGTGTACCGCCAGATCCAGGCGGATCGCGCCGAGCAGGATCTGTGGACGGAGGCGACCGACTCCGTGCCCACGGGTTCGTGAGTACAGACACCCGAAACCGAACAGACCCCGGCCGCCCTTCGCGGCCGGGGTCTTGTGTTGCGCCCAGCACCACCCCGGGGTAGGCGCCGCCCCGAGTACACGTCGTCCCGGCGGCATCCAGGAGGTGGGCCCTGACGGAGACCACGCCTGACGGAGACCACGCCTGTCCGAGACCACGCCTGACGGAGACCACGCCTCTCCGAGACCACGCCTGACCGAGACCGCGTAGGACCGTGGCTGACCGGAGGGGGCATTTCGGACGCTCGTACGGAACACGGGGGTGGTGCGCGGACCGACGGGGCAGGATGGCCCACGGTCAGGTCCGGGCAGGACCGGTTGCCGGCGACGACGAGGGGGCGTGCGATGGGCCGGCGTGCGTGGTGGAGGGCCGTCGAGCGCATCACCGTCGAGCGGATCGCCGTCGGGCGGGTCACCGCCGAACGGAGCGCCGTCGCGCTGCAGGGCTGCGAGCGAAAGGGCCGTGAGCCGCAGGGCCTCGAGCGGCGTGGCGCCGCCTGCAGACCCGGCGCGGTCGGGGCCGTCATGCGGGCCGCCGTACGGGTCGTCGCGGTGGCCGCGGTGGTCTGCCTGTCGTCGGCGACGCTTCCGGGCGCCGTCGCCGTGGCCGCCGTTCCCTCCTACGGCTTCGCCGACGACGCCCGGAGCGTCCCGGCCGCGACGGGCACCGGTGACGCCGTACGCCTCGAACCCGGTACGACGTACCGGAGCTCGTACACGGCCGAGGGCAAGGCCTACTACCGCCTGGAACTCGACGCCGTCTCGACCGCGTACGTCTCTGTCACGGCCGTCCCTCGCCCCGACGCCACGCTCGAGAGCGGCGACGGAATCAGGGTCTCGGTGCAGAACGCCGACGGCATCGGGTGCTCCCACGAGTCCGTGACCGTCGGGGCGTCCCGCACTCCCCGTCCGATCACCACCTGGGGCGCCCGTGAGGTCCAGCCCGGCAAGAGGCTGTGCCAGGAGGCCGGCACGTACTACGTCGTCGTCGAGCGCACCGACACCGGCACCGGCGCCGATTCCCGGCAGCCCTGGGAGCTGGAGCTCGTGCCCGTCTCCGAGCCGCCCCTGGAGAAGGCCGGCGCCACGAGCGTGCCCGAGGCGTGGAACTCCGCCACCCCCGCGCCGCCCGTCGCCGAGCCCGTACGCCGGCGGGGCGGTTCCGGCTTCGCCGGGGCGACCGCTCTCGGGCAGGGCGTCTGGCGCGACGACATCAGCCCCGGCCAGACCCTCTTCTACAAGGTGCCCGTCGGCTGGGGCCAGCAGCTCTACGCCACCGCCGACCTGGACAGCGCCGACAAGGACACCGGATTCGTGGTGCCAGCGCTCGACATGACCCTCCACAATCCGGTGCGTGCCGAGGTCGTCGAGACGAGCATCGGTTACGGCGGCAGACAGACGTCGACCTCACTGGCCCCGCTGCCGCCGGTCCGCCACGCCAACCGGTACGCCCCCACCGTCCCGGCCAGGACCCTGCGCTTCGCCGGCTCCTACTACCTCGTGCTGCACCTCTCCGCCCGGGTCGCCGATGGTTTCGGGGACGGGCCCTACGGCCTGAAGCTGCGCGTCCGGGTCGACGGAGCGGCACAACCCGGGCCTGGGTACGCGGGGCGGTCCGTGCCGCGCGGTGTCTTCGGCGCCGACGCCCAGGACCGGCAGGACGCCGGGAGCGGCACCGGAGCGGTCGGTGAGGGCGGCGGCGCGGGCGACGGCACCGCCATGAAGGCACTCGCCGCGGGCGGCATCGGCACCGGCAGCGCGCTGCTGCTGGTGCTCGCCGTGTGGACGGTCACGGCCCGGCGCCGGGCCTGAGCTCAGATCCGGGCCAAGGCCCAGAACCCCACGGCGTAGCAGGCCAGCGCAAGCACCAGGAGCGGGAGCGCGATCTTGGCGGGTGGGCCGGGGCGGTGCGGGGAACGGACGCGACGGTGCCCCCGGCGGGGTGCCTCCGGCCTTGGCCTTCCGGTGGCCGTGTCCGGGAACGACTGCCGCGGTGGAGAGGGCTGCGGTGGAGGCGGCTGCGGTGAGAACGGCTGTGGTGAATAGGGATGCGCGGAAAGCGGCGGCTCGGCGGATGGGGCCGCCTGCGGGTCCTGAGCGGTGTAGGAGGCGGTGGAGGAGTCGGCTCGGTGCTCGTGGGAGCGGAGCGCGTAGGTGGGCTCGTACGGGGAGACGGCTGCGGGGTGGGGCTGCGCAAGGGGTTGCGGAGGGGGCGTGGGAGCCGTCGTGGGGGCGGGAGCGTGGCCGGGCCGGGGCGGTGGCAGGGGGAAACTGCCGGTGTCCGACATGGAAGGGGCGGAGGCGGCCGGCGCGTGGGTCGGGGTCGGCGGCGGGGGCGCCGGCCGTGCGGGCCGACGCGGGTCGCCCGCGACGGGGTCCTGTCCCTGACGCGGCTCGGGACGTGGCGGTGAGGAGGCCTGGCCCGAGCCGGTGTCCGTTCCGGGGCCGGAGAGCCGGGACGCAGAGGCCAGGGACCCCGTGCCGACCGGTCCCGGGACGGAGTCCGTGCCCGGCTCGGCGGGGGACCCCTCGCCGGTGCCCTGCGGCGGGAACGTCCGCTCGGAGGCCTGCGGGGTCGTCGACGAGGTCACGGTGATGCCCGGGGCGCGTTTGAGCGGGCCCGCCGGGCCGAATCCCTCCGGAAGCGGCCCGAGTTGGTCGAAGATTTCGATCTGCTCCTCGTCCGGACCGGGCTCGGGCAGCAGTTCGGCGGCTGCCGCCAGTGCCTTGCGCGCCCCGGTGGCCGTGCGGAAACGGGCCTCCGGGTCCGGCTGCAGCAGCGCGGCCACGACCTGCCACAACGGCTCCGGAATGCCCTGCGGGGCGCCCGGAGTTCCGTGCTCCGCGAAGTACTGGACGAGCGCCTTGGCGTCGGGTTTGGCGCCCTCCAGCAGATACAGCGCGACCAGGCCCACGGCGAACAGATCGGCCGGGAAGTCGGGGTCGGAGCCCATCATCTGCTCGGGGGCGAGGTAACCGGGCGTTCCCACCACCAGGTTGGTCTCGGTCAGGCGTGGTTCGCCCAGCCGCATCGCGATGCCGAAGTCGGACAGCCGCAACCGTGGCCGGGCCGTCCCGGTGGCCTCCAGCAGCACGTTGGCGGGCTTGATGTCCCGGTGCACGACGCCTTCCGCGTGGACCGCGGCGAGCCCGGACAGGAGCTGGTCGAGGAGCGTGCAGACGAACGCGGGAGGCAGGGGGCCGTAGTCGCCCACGAGATGGACCAGCGAACCGCCGGCGACCAGGTCCATGGTGAACAGGACCTTGTCGTCGTCGGCAGCCCAACTGGCGGGGGCGAGGACATGGGGATGATCGATCCGCAGTGCCTGCTCACGGACGAAGCGCAGCAGGGCGTGGGCGTCGCGCTGCTGGAGCACCTTCGCGGCCACATAGCGACGGCGCCGATGGTCCCAGGCACGCCAGACGGCGCCGACGCCTCCACGGCCGATCGGATCGGCGAGTTCGTACCGTCCGGCGAAGACCTCACCCATGGCAGTGCGTCGCTCCTCCCCCTGCGGTTTCCCCCCTGCTACCCCTCGCTACCCCCGTGATGAGCGATACGACCCCCCCATGGCTCCCGAGATGAGCGATACGTCCCCATGCCCCCGTGATGAGAGATACGCCCCCTGCCTGCCGTCGGCCCGGCCGCCGAACCCCCTTCGGTCACCGGGCCGCGGGTTCAGCTCTGGTGGGACTGGTAGTGCGTGACCGCGTCGGAGGTACGGCCGGCGCCGTACACCCGGAGGAACTCTGCCAGTTCCGGGTGGGTCGGGGCGAGGGTGTCGGCGGCGTCGATGATGTCACCGGCGGCCGCCACCGAGCGCAGCAGCGACTGGATCTCGCGGACCACCCGCTTGACCGTGGGTGCCCCCGAACCACTCGTCGTCTGCGTGGTGTTGCTGAGCACCGATCCCCCCTGCGACCTCTTGATCTCGTCCATGCGCTCGGTCGCCTCGGCGGCGCTGACGCTGCCGTCGGCGACCTGGGCGGCCAACTCCTGCAACAGCTGCACCCGCTGCACCACCGCCGGGTTGCCGATCTTCGCCCGCTGGCCGCTCATCAGCTGCGACAGCATCGGCGCCGACAGTCCCAGTACCCCCGCGAGACGAGCCTGGTTGAGACCAAGATCGTCGATCAGCTTACGAAAGAGCGCCCCCAGCGGCTCCCCGTACCAGTTCCGCTGCAGTTCCCGCGCTCTCGCGGTGGCTTCCTGCTGTGCGGCGTCCATGTGCGTCTCCCCATCGCTTCCCCAGAAAACCGCGGTTCGCTGTAGCGAACCACGCGGAGCATCTTACGGAGAGTGGTCATCCGCGGGGACCCCCAATCTTTTTGCGAGATCCGGGGGGTGACCCGGTACTCTGGTCTGCGGCGCCCGCCGGTATGAGGTTCCTCCGGCCGGACGCTTCTTTCGAGGGGCCTTAGCTCAGTTGGTAGAGCGCTGTCTTTGCATGGCAGATGTCAGGGGTTCGACTCCCCTAGGCTCCACACAGCGGAAACACCCCTCCGACCTCGGGAAACGAGGTCGGAGGGGTGTTTCACGTGAAACGGCGCCGCGGTCATCCCGCCAGCGCGGCACTCTTTCCTGGTGATGCGGGCGTCAGCTGCGGTCCTCGCGGTTCGAGGCTTCCTCCTCGGCTTCCTTGGCCTGCACCTCGGGGTCGAGGGCGGACATCTCGCCGGTGCCGTCGACGGAGGTCAGACCGCCTCCGGCGGGGACCTCGGTGGCGGCGGGCGGCTCGACCAGCCAGTCAGGGTTGGCCTGCTTGTCCCACCACTTCCAGGCCGCGAAAGCGCCGGCGCCGACGACACCCACCACAGCCAGGGCCTTGGCGAACTTGCCCGCCCTCGCCCGCCGCCGGTGCTTGCGCACCAGCTTCTGGATCTCCTTCGGCGTCACCTGGCCGCGTAGTGCGGCCACCGCGGCGACGCCACGGGCGGCAGCCTCGTCCTTCAAGGGCCCGGCCGTGGCCATCGCCTGCTCGATCTTCGGCCGGGAGTATTCGGCGGCCTGCCGTGCGGCCAGGCGCGTACGGAGCGCCGCCTCGTGAGCGGCGTAGTCGACCTTCGGCGGGACGTGCGCCCGGGCCTGCTCCAGACGGGGCGCGACATGGGCGACGTACTGGACGCGGGCCTGTCCGGCGGCCTGCGACACCTTGGGCGCGAGCCGTACGCGGGCCTCGTGCGCATAGAGCGCGGCCCTTTCCTTGGCCGTGTCGGCGTAAGGCGCCACCACTTCCGCGGCGTGCAGCACGCTGTCCTTTGCCGAGCCGGTCGCGGCGCGCACGCTGTCGATGCGGGTCACGGGTTCCTCCTCCTCGGTGGCGTACGGTATTTCGACTTTCCACCCTTTTACGGATCATGCCTCCTGGCGGCCGCCGGGGCATGCGCGGACGGGCATACGGGTGCCGAACGTCCCGAGATGTAGTGATCGGATGCAAGAGGGGGTGAATACGGGGCAACAGGAGCTTGTCGTCGACAATGCCACGGATCTGCTCGGCTCGCTTCCGTCCCGGACGACTTGGGCTCCTTTCCGTGCCCGAAGCGATCTCTTCCGGCGCGGGACGACGCCGTCGGACGACGTGCGGCCCCGGGCGTGCGAGGATCGTGGGGTCACAGGAAGACAACGGAAGGCAGATCGTGGCCGAGCAGCTGTACGCCACCCTGAAGACCAACCACGGCGACATCGAGGTCCGGCTCTTCCCGGACCACGCCCCCAAGACGGTCAAGAACTTCGTCGACCTCGCCACCGGCGGGCGCGAGTGGACCAACCCCTCCACCGGCGCCAAGTCCTCGGCGAAGCTCTACGACGGCACGGTCTTCCACCGGGTGATCAGCGGATTCATGATTCAGGGCGGTGACCCGCTGGGCAACGGCACCGGCGGTCCCGGCTACCAGTTCGAGGACGAGTTCCACCCGGATCTGCGCTTCGACAAGCCCTACCTGCTGGCCATGGCCAACGCCGGCCCGGGCACCAACGGCTCGCAGTTCTTCATCACCGTCTCCCCGACGGCATGGCTGAACCGCAAGCACACGATCTTCGGTGAGGTCACCGACGCGGCCAGCCAGAAGGTCGTCGACACCATCGCGTCCACCCAGACCAACCCGCGCACGGACCGCCCGCTCAACGACGTCGTCATCGAGTCGGTCGTCGTCGAGAAGCGCTGACCGACCCGCGAAGCGCCGGCAGGCCCGCGAGGCCCCGGCAGCGCGATAAAACGCCGGCAGGCCGACAGCGTCGGCCGCGGGACGGACGGTTCCCGCGGGAACCAATTGCCCCGCTCGTCCGTATGGATGAGCGGGGCAAAGCCTTGCATACGACGACGTTGGGGGACCCCATGGACAAGGCGCCAGGCAGCCACCAGGACGACACCCACAGCGGCCTGCCCGCCTGCTACCGGCACGCCGACCGCGAGACCGGCGTGCGCTGCACACGTTGCGAGCGCCCCATCTGCCCCGACTGCATGGTCAGCGCCTCCGTCGGCTTCCAGTGCCCGGACTGCGTCCGCAGCGGCTCCGGCACGGGCCACGCGCCGTCGGCGTCCCGGCCGCGCACCCTCGCGGGCGGCACCATGACGGCCGACCCGCGCCTGGTGACCAAGATCCTCATCGGCCTCTGTCTCGCGGCCTTCCTGGTCCAGCTCTCCGTCGGCGACCGCTTCACCGACAGCTTCGACCTGATCGGACGTGCTTACGTCCCGTTGCTCGGAGACATCGAGGGCGTCGCGGAGGGGCAGTGGTACCGGCTGCTGACCTCGATGTTCCTGCACGGCAGCTATATCCACATCCTCTTCAACATGATGAGTCTGTGGTGGCTCGGCGGCCCTCTCGAAGAGGCCCTCGGCCGCGCCCGCTACCTGGCCCTGTACTTCGTCTCCGGTCTCGCGGGCAGCGCCCTGACGTACCTCCTCGCGGCCCCGAACCAGCCCTCGCTCGGCGCCTCCGGAGCCGTCTTCGGTCTCTTCGGCGCCACCGCCGTCCTGATGCGCCGGATGCGCTACGACATGCGGCCGATCATCGCCCTGCTGGTGATCAACCTGATCTTCACCTTCAGCCCGGGGTTCAACATCTCCTGGCAGGCCCACATCGGCGGTCTCGTCGCCGGTGTCGTCATCGGCTACGGCATGGTCCACGCCCCGCGCGAGCGGCGCGCGCTCGTGCAGTTCGGTGCGTGTGCACTGATGCTCGTGGCGGCCTTGGTGATGACCCTCCTGAGGACCGGACAGCTCACCTGAGCGCCTCTGTTTCCACAGAGTGCCCGATCTTGTGCACAGCGTGCGGGAACAGCTGTGCCCCCTGTCCTCGACCCGGCATATGCGCAGGTCAGGCAGGGGGCGAACTGTCTTGTGGAAGCCGGTGTGTCAGTCGTACCGGTGTCAACCCTCGACGGGTTATCCACAGATCGTCTTTCTTTTCCCCAGGCGGGGTGTGGAAATCTGCCGAGGCTGTGGATAACTCAGCGGATACCCCTGGGCAGAGGTGGTCCGGCCGCTACTTCCACTGTGTGGAGACGCCGAAGCCGGCGGCGATGAAGCCGAATCCGACCACGATGTTCCAGTTGCCGAGTTGGTCGATGGGCAGGGACCCGTCGGTCACGTAGAACACGACGATCCAGGCCAGGCCGATGAGGAACATCGCCAGCATCACCGGCGCGACCCAGGCGCGGCTGTTCAGCTTGATCGCGGTCGCCTGCTTCGTCGGCGGCGGCGTGTAGTCGGCCTTCTTGCGGATACGTGACTTCGGCACGAGGGTCTCTCCTGTCGATGCGCTGCGTGGCCGCGCAGGGAACTGGGTCGGGCTCGGGGCAGCGTACAAGGGGACACTGAGTGCTCCCCCGGGCGTCCGTTAGCGTAGTGCTTCCACGGCGCCGAAGGAGATAAGGGTACGTTGAGCAATTCTGCCGACTTCCCCGGGACGGGTTCAACGGGTTCCGCTCCCTCCCGGCGATACCGTTTCCGGCCGGTGCGGGTGCTCACCGTAGGAGTGTTCGCCCTCGCGGGCCTCATTTTCTTCACCAGTTTCAATACCGCCAAGGGCACCAACATCCGTACCGACGCGTCCTTGCTCAAGCTGTCCGACCTGATCCAGGAACGCAGCCGCAAGAACGGGGAACTGGACGAGTCCAACGCGACCCTGCGTGACGACGTGGAGTCGCTGGCCGAAGCCGACGACGGCAGCACGAAGGCCGAGGACGAGAAGCTCGCCCAGCTGGAGAAGGACGCCGGCACCCAGGCGGTCAAGGGCAAGGCGATCACGGTCACGCTGAACGACGCCCCGCCGAACGCCACCGCCAAGCTCCCCGGCTATCCCGAGCCGCAGCCCGACTACCTGGTCATCCACCAGCAGGACCTCCAGGCCGTGGTGAACGCCCTCTGGCAGGGCGGCGCCCGGGGCATCAAGGTCATGGACCAGCGACTGATCTCCACCAGTGCCGTGCGCTGCGTGGGCAACACCCTGATCCTGCAGGGCCGTGTCTACTCCCCGCCGTACAAGATCCAGGCGGTCGGCGACCCGGAGAAGCTCCAGCAGGCGCTCGCGGACTCACCGGCGATCCAGAACTACATGGTGTACGTCAACGTCTACGGGCTCGGCTGGAAAGTCACCGAGGACGGCACGGTGACTCTGCCGGGTTACTCGGGCACAGTGGATCTGCACTACGCGAAGCCAGTGGAGTAGCCGGGTAGCCGGAGAAGCCGCCTTACGGGAGCCGCCGGTGCGCGTGATCGTCCGGACCGTCAGCGAGCTGTGCATCACCGTCGGCACCGTGATCGTGCTCTTCGTCGTCTACGTCCTGTTCTGGACGGGCGTGAAGGCCGACCGCGTGATGGACGACCAGATCGTCCGCCTCCGGGACCAGTGGGCGCAGCAGCCCGCGCCGGCGGCCGGTACAAAGGCGCCCGGCACGTCGCCGGGTGCCGCCGCGGGACCGCCGGCCTCGTACAAGAGCGGTAAGCCCTTCGCGATCATGTACATTCCGCGGCTTGGTTTCACGTGGAACAAGCCCGTGCTGGAAGGAACCGCCACCGGCACATTGAAGAAGGGGCTCGGCCACTACGCGGAAACCGCGCGGCTCGGGGAGACCGGCAACTTCGCCGTCGCCGGACACCGCCGCACCTACGGCGACCCCTTCAAGGACTTTCCCCAGCTCAGGCGGGGTGACGCGGTGGTGCTGACGGACGGGACGACCTGGTTCACCTACCGCATCGACCAAGGGCCCTACAGAACAGTTCCGACGGACGTCGAGGTGATCGACGCCGTGCCACGTAAGTCGGGGTATACGCGTCCCGGACGCTATCTGACGCTGACCACGTGCGAACCCGAGTGGGGGCACAGTCACCGGCTGATCGTCTGGGCGCACCTGGACTCCACACAGCCTGTGGACGCAGGCAAACCGAAGGCTCTCCGCCGTTAGTCTGGTGACGTACGGCGTGAGTCTGGTGCCGTGGTGCGACGGAAGGGACGGCATGTACGGCTGGATCTGGCGGCATCTGCCGGGGAACGCCTTGGTGAAGGCGTTGATCTCGATCGTGCTGGTTGTGGCCGTCGTGTATGTCCTGTTCCAGTACGTCTTCCCGTGGGCCGAACCGCTGCTTCCCTTCAACGATGTGACGGTGGACAACCAGTGAGCGCGCGCATTCTCGTCGTCGACAACTACGACAGCTTCGTCTTCAACCTGGTCCAGTACCTGTACCAGCTGGGCGCCGAGTGCGAGGTCCTGCGCAACGACGAGGTGTCCACCTCCCACGCACAGGACGGCTTCGACGGCGTCCTGCTCTCGCCCGGCCCGGGCACGCCCGAGGAGGCCGGCGTCTGCGTCGACATGGTCCGCCACTGCGCGACGACCGGTGTGCCCGTTTTCGGCGTCTGCCTGGGCATGCAGTCGATGCAGGTGGCGTACGGCGGTGTGGTGGACCGGGCGCCGGAGCTGCTGCACGGCAAGACCTCGCTGGTGGAGCACGAGGGCCAGGGCGTCTTCGCCGGGCTGCCCTCGCCCTTCACGGCGACCCGCTACCACTCCCTCGCGGCCGAGCCGGCGACGGTCCCGGATGAGCTGCGGGTCACGGCCCGCACCCAGGACGGCATCATCATGGGTCTGCGCCACCGTGAACTGCCCGTCGAGGGCGTCCAGTTCCACCCGGAGTCGGTGCTGACCGAGCACGGGCACCGGATGCTGGCCAACTGGCTGGTGGAGTGCGGTGACCAGGGCGCGGTGGCGAGGTCGGCGGGGCTCGCCCCGGTGGTGGGCAGGGCCACGGCGTGACCGCGCTGCGCCCCGAGCGCGAGGACCTCTACGGCGGCACGCCGTACGAGCCTCCCCTCGACGAGGAGACGGTGGCCCTGCGGATACCGCAGCCGCCGGAGTCCGCGTTCGGTGGCGCGTCCATATCCGCTTCTGACGCCCCGACAGCCTCGCCGGCTCCCGGACACCCTGTCGGCGGCCGTGCGGCCCGCAGAAAGGCCGCCAAGCGCCGTCACGGGCGTCGTGGCGGCGCCCCGGAGGCGGCGCAGTCGGTAGAGGCGGGGGCGAGGCCGCTCTCGCGGGTGGAGGCCCGCCGGCAGGCGCGGGCGCGCAAGCCGAGCCCGGCCGTGGTCGCCAGCCGGGCCGTCGGCGAGGTCTTCATCACCACGGGCGTGCTGATGCTGCTCTTCGTCACCTACCAGCTGTGGTGGACGAACGTCCGGGCGCACGCGCAGGCGGACAAGGAGGCGAGCAGCCTCCAGGACGACTGGGCGAACGGCAAACGCAACCCGGGCACTTTCTCGCCGGGACAGGGCTTCGCGATCCTGCACATCCCCAAGCTGGACGTGGTGGTGCCGATCGCCGAGGGCATCAGCAACAAGAAGGTGCTCGACAAGGGCATGGTCGGGCACTACGCCGAGGGCGCGCTGAAGACGGCCATGCCCGACGCGAAGACCGGCAACTTCGGGCTCGCGGGCCACCGCAACACGCACGGCGAGCCGTTCCGGTACATCAACAGGCTCCAGCCCGGCGACGCGATCGTCGTCGAGACCCAAGACGAGTACTACGTCTACAAGATGGCGTCGATGCTGCCGGTGACCTCGCCGAGCAACGTGAGCGTCCTCGAGCCGGTGCCGCCGGACTCCGGATTCACCGGACCCGGCCGGTACATCACCCTGACGACGTGCACACCGGAGTTCACGAGCAAGTACCGGTTGATCGTCTGGGGCAAGATGGTCGAGGAACGGCCGCGCAGCAAGGGCAAGCCGGATGCGCTCGTCGAGTAGGGGCAGATGACCGTGGCAGCGACCACCGACGACACTGAGCACGCAGAGCACGCCGACGCGTCCGCGACGGCGGCCGTGCCGCCGCGCCGCCGGGGCGGCCGGATCGCCCTGGCGGTCAGTGTGTTCGGCGAACTCCTCATCACGGCCGGGCTGGTGCTCGGCCTGTTCGTCGTCTACTCCCTGTGGTGGACGAACGTCCTCGCCGACCGCAAGGCGGACCGGCAGGGCGACAAGGTCCGCGACTCCTGGGCCCAGGAGGACACCGGTCCCGGCGCCCTCGACACCAAGAACGGCATCGGCTTCCTGCACGTGCCCGCCATGAGGAACGGCGAGGTCCTGGTCGAGAAGGGCACCTCGTCGAAGGTCCTCAACGACGGCGTCGCCGGCTACTACACCGACCCCGTCAAGGCCGCGCTCCCCATGACCGGCAAGGACGGCAACTTCTCCCTGGCCGCCCACCGCGACGGCCACGGCGCGAAGTTCCACAACATCCACAAGCTGAAGAAGGGCGACCCGATCGTCTTCGAGACGCGGGACACCTGGTACGTCTACAAGGTGTACGCCGTCCTGCCCGAGACCTCGAAGTACAACGTCGAGGTCCTCGGCGCGGTCCCCAGGGAGTCCGGCAGGAAGAAGGCCGGCAAGTACATCACCCTGACCACCTGCACGCCGGTCTACACGAGCCGCTACCGGTACGTGGTGTGGGGCGAGCTGGACCGCGTGGAGAAGGTGGACGCGGACCGGACCCCGCCGGTGGAACTGCGCTGATCGCGGCGCTCCGCACTGAACCGGGGAATCAGCGCCGAGTCCGGCGCTCGTCTCCGGACCCCGTGCCCGTCGCTGAGGGCGGTGCCCGTCCGGACCTGAACGCGGAACGGGGAACAAGACATCGGGCCCTGCCGGTCGATCTCCGGCAGGGCCCGATGTCCTGTGTCTCAGCGGTGCTGGACGCGGCGGTCAGTCGTCGCCGTCGTTGCCTCCGAAGAAGCCCGTCCCGCCGTTGTTGTTGCCGCCGTTGTTGCCACCGTTGCCGCCGACGGTGACCAGGTTGACCGTCTGGCCCTTGTTCACCGTGCTGCCCTGGCCCGGATCCGAGCTGAAGACGATGGCGTTGTCGTCAGTCGAACCGGTGATGTTGCCGACGTTCAGACCGGCGTCCTGCAGGGCCTTCTTGGCGTCCTTCAGGCTCGCGCCCTGGATGTTCGGAACCTGCGTCTGGGAGCTGCGGCCGACCTTGATCTGGACCTGGGAGCCCTTGTCCACCTGGGAGTTGGCCGACGGCGTGGTCTCGATGACCTTGCCGACCTGGTTCTGGTCCTGGGTGTCGACCTCGACGCAGTTCCCGACGAGGTTGCTGGCCTGCATCTGCGCCTTGGCCTCGTCACAGGTCCTGCCGATGACGTCCGGGACGGTCGCCTTCTCCTCCGCCTTGGCGATGGTGAGGGTGATCTTGGAGCCCTTCTCCACCTCGGTGCCGAGATCGGGGTCCTGGGACAGCACCGTGCCGGGCTCCTGCAGGGAGACCTCTTCCTTCGTCTCGACGACGAACTGGTACTTGTCGCCCTCCAGCGTCGTCTTGGCCTCCTCGAGGCTCTTGCCGGTGACGTTGGGCACGGCCACCTTCGGCGCGCCGGTCGACACCGTGATGTTGATGGTGTCGCCCTTGTTGACATTGGCCTTGGCCGGCGGGTTCTGGTCGCAGACGCTGCCCTTGGGCGTGTTCTCGCAGGGCTTCTCCGTGGGCACCAGCTTCAAGTCCACGTTGGTCGCCATCGTCTGCGCGCGGTCCAGGGTCTGGCCGACGAAGTTCGGTGCCGGGAACGGTTTGTCCGTGCCGCCCCCGCCGCTGAAGGCCCACTTGCCGATGAGGATCGCGCCGACGAGGACCAGCACCGCGGCGACGACCAGCAGGATCGTCGAGGTGTTGGACTTCTTCTGGCGGCGCCGGTCGGGGCGGTCGTCGTAGCCGAAGCCGCCGTCGTCCGGGTTCATCGGCGGCAGCATCGAGGTGGCGCCGGCGTCCGTGGAGCGCAGGGCCGTCGTCGGCTGGTCGTCGGGGTAGCCGCCGTAGCCCACCGAGCCCATCGCCGCCGTGGCCGCGACCGGCTGGCCGTCGAGGCAGGCCTCGATGTCGGCGCGCATCTCGTCCGCGGACTGGTAGCGGTAGTTCGGGTCCTTGACCAGCGCCCTGAGCACGATCGCGTCCATCTCGGGCGTGATCTCGGGGTCGAAGACGCTCGGCGGCTGCGGCTCCTCACGGACGTGCTGGTAGGCCACGGCCACCGGGGAGTCGCCGACGAAGGGCGGCCGCACGGTCAGCAGTTCGTACAGCAGGCAGCCCGTGGAGTACAGGTCGGAGCGGGCGTCGACCTGCTCGCCCTTCGCCTGCTCCGGGGAGAGGTACTGGGCGGTGCCGATGACCGCGGCCGTCTGCGTCATCGTCATGCCGGCGTCGCCCATGGCGCGGGCGATGCCGAAGTCCATCACCTTGACCTGGCCGTTGCGCGTCAGCATGACGTTCGCCGGCTTGATGTCGCGGTGGACGATGCCGTTGCGGTGGGCGTACTCCAGGCCCTGGAGGATGCCGATGGTCATCTCCATGGCCCGCTCCGGCAGCAGCTTGCGGCCGCTGTGCAGGAGCTCACGGAGCGTGGAGCCGTCGACGTACTCCATGACGATGTACGGGATCGACACGTTGTCGATGTAGTCCTCGCCCGTGTCGTAGACCGCGACGATCGCGGGGTGGTTGAGCGAGGCGGCCGACTGGGCCTCCCGGCGGAACCGGGCCTGGAAGGAAGGGTCGCGCGCGAGGTCGGCGCGCAGCGTCTTCACCGCCACCGTGCGGCCCAGGCGCGTGTCATGCGCGAGGTAGACCTCGGCCATGCCACCACGGCCGAGCACGTGGCTCAGCTCGTACCGGCCGCCGAGGCGACGCGGCTCTTCCATAGCTACCTACCAGCCCTCTCCGTCGGTCCCGACCGGCACACGTGTGCGGCCGGAGGCTGCCGTCCGGGCATACCGTACCCGGACGGCGCGTCGTGACCTGGCCAAGCCCGTCACCCGATACAGGACCGGTATCGCAACGTGCACCGATGTGTAGGCGACGTGATCGGGGTCACTTCTTGCTGTCGATGACTGCCTTCATCACGTCCTTCGCGATCGGGGCCGCCAGACCGCCACCGCTGATGTCGTCGCGGTTGGCGGAACCGTCCTCGACGACCACGGCCACGGCGACCGGCGCGCTGCCGTCGGACAGCTTCGCGTAGGAGATGAACCAGGCGTACGGCTTCTCGCTGTTGTTCAGGCCGTGCTGGGCGGTACCGGTCTTGCCGCCGACCGTCACGCCGTCGATCTTCGCCTTGCCGCCGGTGCCCTGGGGGTCGTTGACGACCGTCTCCATCATCTGCTGCAGCTTCTGCGCGGTCTCCGAGGAGACGGCCTGGGACAGCTGCTGCGGCTCGGTGGTCTCGATGGTGTCGAGGTTCGCGGCCTTGAGCTGGTCGACCATGTACGGCTTCATCAGCTTGCCGTCGTTGGCGATCGCGGCGGCGACCATGGCCATCTGCAGCGGGGTGGCCCGGTTGGAGGCCTGGCCGATGCCGTCCATGGCGTTCTGCGGCCTGTTGTCCTCCGGGTAGACGCTCTCCGCGGCGCGGACCGGGGTGTCCAGCTCCTTGTTGTTGTAGCCGAACTTCTCCGCCTGCTCGATCATCTTCTCGTTGCCGACGTTGTCGGCCATCTTCGCGAAGACGGTGTTGCAGGACACCATGAGCGCGTACTTCAGGGTGGCGTTCTCGCACTCACCGTGCTCGTTGGTGAGCGGCGTGGTCGACTGCGGGAGCTGGTACGGGTCCGGCGTCTTGGTGGCCTCGTCGATGCCCGACACCTCGCCGTTCTCCAGCGCGGCCGCCGCGGTGACGACCTTGAACGTCGAGCCGGGCGGGTAGGTCTCGCGCAGCGCCCGGTTCAGCATCGGGTCGTCGGGGTTGTTCTCCTTCTGGACGGCCTTCCAGGCGGCGGCGTCCTTGTCCGACGTCCCGGCGAACTTCGACGGGTCGTAGGACGGCGTGGAGACCAGCGCGAGGATCTTGCCGGTGGACGGCTCGATCGCCGCGACGGCGCCCTTCTTGCCGCCCAGCTTCTCGTACGCGGCCTTCTGCGCGGCGGCGTTGAGGGTGGTGACGACGCTGCCGCCCTCCTTCTTCTTGCCCGTGATCATGTCGAGCGTGTTGCGGAAGAAGAGCCGGTCGTCGTTGCCGGTGAGGATGCCGTCCTCGAGCTTCTCGAGCTGGTTGGCGCCGAAGGCCTGCGAGGAGTAGCCGGTGACCGGCGCCCACATGGCGCCGTTCGTCCAGGTCCGCTTGTACTTGTAGTCGCCGCTGGTCGCCTCGACGGACCCGGTGATGGCCTTGCCGTCGACGATGATGTCGCCGCGCGGGGTGGCGTAACGCGCGATGTTGACACGGCGGTTGTCGTCGTCGGTGGCGAGCTCGTTGGCCTTGGCGTACTGCAGCCAGTTGTCGCGGATGAGCAGGGTGAGGATCAGAAGTCCGCAGAAGATCGCGATCCGGCGAAGGGGCTTGTTCATGACGGGCGGACCACCTGGGTCATCTCGGCGTCGGGGTTGGAGGCGGGGGCCGGGGCGGGGCGGCGGGCGGTGTCGCTGATTCTGATCAGGATGCCGATGAGGGCCCAGTTGGCGATGACGGAGGAACCGCCGTACGCGAGGAACGGCATCGTCATACCGGTGAGCGGGATGAGCCCCATCACACCGCCGGCGACGACGAACACCTGCAGCGCGAAGGCGCCGGACAGGCCGATGGCGAGCAGCTTGCCGAACGGGTCGCGGGCGGCGAGGGCGGTGCGCACGCCGCGCTCCACGATCAGGCCGTACAGCAGCAGCAGCGCCATGACGCCGGCCAGGCCCAGCTCCTCGCCGAAGGTGGCGAGGATGAAGTCGGAGTTGGCGGCGAACCGGATCAGCTCGGAGTGGCCCTGGCCCCAGCCGGTGCCGAGGGTGCCGCCGGAGCCGAACGCCCACAGCGCCTGCATGGCCTGCTCGGAGTGGCCCGCGACGCCCTGCCGGGAGAGCGTGTACTCCTTCATCGGGTCGAGCCAGGCCTGGACGCGCTGCTGGACGTGCGGTTCGAAGCTCGCCACACCGACCGCGCCGGCCGCGGACATCAGCAGACCGAAGACGATCCAGCTGGTCCGCTCGGTGGCGACGTACAGCATGATGACGAACATTCCGAAGAACAGCAGCGAGGTGCCCAGGTCGGTCTCGAAGACCAGGATCAGGATCGAGATGAACCAGACCACCAGGATCGGGCCGAGGTCGCGGCCGCGCGGCAGGTACAGGCCCATGAAGCGGCGGCTGGCGAGCGCGAGCGCGTCCCGCTTCACCATCAGGTAGCCGGCGAAGAAGACCGCCAGCACGATCTTGGCGAACTCACCGGGCTGGATGGAGAAGCTGCCGACCTTGATCCAGATCTTGGCGCCGTAGATGTTCTGGCCGAGGCCCGGCACGAGCGGGAGCAGCAGCAGGAACAGCGCGCCGACCATGGAGATGTAGGTGTAGCGCTGCAGGACGCGGTGGTCCTTGAGGAAGATCAGCACCACGATGAACAGGGCGATGCCCATCGCCGTGTACATCAGCTGCCGCGGCGCGGCCGTCCCGGCCTGCTGGATGGACTGCAGCAGCTTGGACTGGTCCAGCCGCCAGATCGCGACCAGTCCGAGCCCGTTCAGCAGCGTCGCCAGCGGCAGCAGCAGCGGGTCGGCGTACGGCGCGAACTTGCGGACCACGAGGTGGGCGACGCCGGCCAGCAGGCCCAGGCCCAGGCCGTAGGCGAGCAGGCCGGACGGCACCTGCTCGTTGATGGCGAGGCCCACGTTGGCGTAGGCGAACACCGGGATGACGACGGCGAACACCAGGAGCGCGAGCTCGGTGTTGCGTCGGCTCGGGGTGCCGATCGAGCCGATCGTGGACGTGTGGTGCGTCGACGGGTTGGTTGTACTGCTCATCGTGTGACGGGGCCTCTCACGGCTTGCCTACTGCTTACCGCACAGCGAGACGACCTTCTGCTCTTCCTCCGAGAGGGTGGGGCCGGGGCTGGGAGTGGCGGTCGCGGTTGCGGACGGGGACGCGGACACCGAGGGGCTCGGTGTGGCCTTGGACGTGAGGGAGGACGGAGTGGTTCCCGTGATGCCTCCGGCCTCGCCCGTGCCGGTCTTGGAGGTCTTCTGGCTCTGGGCCGTGGCCGTCTCCGCCCGCTTCTTGCACGCGGAGGCCTGCACGGCCAGATCGTCGATCTTCTTCCGGGCGCTGGACAGGCTGCCCGCGGGGATCGTCGCCTCGACCTGCTTCTGCTGGTACTCGGGGAGGTACTTGAGTTCGATCTCGGGGTGGTCCTTCTCCACCTTCGAGAGCGAGACCCAGGCCAGGTCCTGGCTGATGCCGCGGTACAGCGCGAGGTGCTCGCCCTTGGTGCCGACGTAGTACTGCGTCTGCGTCCAGCGCCAACCGCCGTAGAGCCCGCCGCCGATGACGGCGAGCGTGAGGGCGGTGTAGAAGGACCTCTTCAGCCACCTGCGGCCCTTGCGCGGCTTGACGAAGTCGTCGTCGCCGTAGTCGCCGAAGCCGCCGGTGGGGATGAAGCCGGTCACGTCACCGGATCCGGGCGGGCCGAACTCGCCGCCCCCGCCGCTTCCGTGGCCCCGGCGGCCGAGGCCGGCGGCGCGGCCGGCCGGGGTCTGCATGATGCCGTTGTCGTTCAGCTGGTTCTGGTTCTCGGCGACGGCGCCGACCACGACCGGGGTGTCGGACAGCTGCCCGGCGAGGGTGTCCCCGGTGTCCAGGTCGAGGACGTCGGCGACGATCACGGTGATGTTGTCGGGGCCGCCGCCGCGCAGCGCGAGCTGGATCAGCTCCTGCACGGTCTCCTGCGGGCCCTGGTAGCTGGCGAGGGTGTCCTCGAGGGTCTGGTGGGAGACCACGCCGGAGAGACCGTCGGAGCAGATCAGGTAGCGGTCGCCGGCCCGCACCTCACGGATCGACAGGTCGGGCTCGACGTGTTCGCCGCTGCCCAACGCCCGCATGAGCAGGGAGCGTTGGGGGTGGGTGGTGGCCTCTTCCTCGGTGATGCGGCCCTCGTCGACCAGGCGCTGGACCCAGGTGTGGTCCTGCGTGATCTGCGTCAGGACGCCGTCGCGCAGCAGGTACGCGCGCGAGTCGCCGACGTGCACCAGGCCGAGCCGCTGGCCCGTCCACAGCAGGGCGGTCAGCGTCGTCCCCATGCCCTCGAGCTGGGGGTCCTCCTCGACCATGGCGCGCAGCTGGTCGTTGGCGCGCTGGACGGCGGTACCGAGTGAGGTCAGGACGTCGGAGCCGGGCACGTCCTCGTCGAGCGCGACGATGGTGGAGATGGCCTCCGACGAGGCGACCTCACCGGCGGCGGCGCCGCCCATGCCGTCGGCGATGGCGAGCAGGCGCGGACCGGCGTAACCGGAGTCCTCGTTGCCCTCCCGGATCATGCCCCTGTGCGATCCGGCGGCGAAGCGCAGTGACAGACTCATGCGCACCTCGCCCGTCGGCCCCGGGTACAGCCGGTCGTGTCGAGCCACACTGCCCACCCTCCGGTCGGGAGCGCGCCGGGGCCCGGGGTGCCGGCCGCCGTGGCGTGCTCGCTCCGCTCGCGCTCACTCATGATGTAGCACTACTTCCGCAGCTCGATGACGGTCTTGCCGATGCGGATCGGCGCGCCCAGCGGGATCGGTGTGGGGGTCGTCAGCCGCGTTCGGTCGAGGTACGTGCCGTTGGTGGAGCCCAGGTCCTCGACGATCCACTGGCCGTCGCGGTCCGGGTAGATCCTGGCATGGCGGCTGGAGGCGTAGTCGTCGTCCAGCACGATCGTGCTGTCGTGCGCGCGGCCCAGCGTGATCGTCTGGCCCTGCAGCGCGACGGTGGTGCCGGTGAGGGTGCCCTCGGTCACCACCAGCTTGGAGGGGGCGTTACGGCGCTGGCGGCCGCCGCCGGCCTGCTGGCGCTGCTGCGGGGGCGCGGCCTGCCGGGCGGCCTGCTGCGGCCGCCCGCCCTCCCGGCGCGAACCGCGCTGGGTGACGCGCGTACCGAACAGGTCGCTGCGGATGACCTGCACGGCCACGATCACGAACAGCCACAGTACGGCCAGGAAACCCAGCCGCATGACCGTGAGGGTCAGCTCTGACATTGCCCCCGCTTCACCCTTCGGCTTGCCTATAGATAACGGTGGTGCTGCCCACGACGATCCGCGAGCCGTCGCGGAGCGTAGCGCGGGTGGTGTGCTGCCCGTCCACCACGATGCCGTTGGTGGACCCGAGATCCTGGATCGTCGAGGGCGTTCCGGTCCGGATCTCGCAGTGCCGGCGGGAGACGCCGGGGTCGTCGATCCGCACGTCGGCCTCGGTGCTGCGGCCCAGCACGAGCGTCGGGCGGGAGATCTGGTGGCGGGTGCCGTTGATCTCGATCCAGTGGCGGGTACGGGACCCGGGCTGCGGGGCGCCGGCCAGGCCGCCGCCGGCTGCCGCGCCGGGGCGCTGGGCACCCGCGGCGGGCGGGTAGCCGTAGCCGCCGGGACGGGCGCCGGGCGGCGGTGCGGACGGCATGGGGGGCGCGGCCGCGGCGCCGGCGGGCGGGTAGCCGTAGCCGCCGGGGCGCTGGCCGCCGGCCGGTCCGCGCTCGGGCGCCTGCTGGTTGCTGGAGGAGGCGAGCGTACGGCTGCGCACCCGGTAGAGGCCGGTGTCGAGGTCGTCCGCCTTCTCCAGGTTGACCTTGATCGGCCCCATGAAGGTGTAGCGCTGCTGCTTGGCGTAGTCGCGCACCATGCCGGCGAGCTCGTCGCCGAGCTGCCCGGAGTAGGGGCTGAGGCGCTCGTAGTCCGGCGCGCTCAGCTCCACGATGAAGTCGTTGGGCACGACCGTGCGGTCGCGGTTCCAGATCGTCGCGTTGTTGTCGCACTCGCGCTGGAGCGCTCCCGCGATCTCCACGGGCTGGACCTCGGACTTGAAGACCTTGGCGAAGGTGCCGTTGACCAGACCCTCGAGACGCTGCTCGAACTTCTTCAGGACTCCCATGGGGCACCTCCTCCGTCGTGACTTGCGTCCCGCGTCCTGCTGCTTACCTGGTACTGCTTACTGATCGTATCCACGCGCCGGTGAATCGGCTGGTTCCCCCTGTCGGCCCCGTCGACGGGTGTCGACGACCTGCTCCGTACCTGCTTCTGCCCGGATCCCCACCTGGTTCTGCCCAGGATCGGGACCCGCTTTCGGTCAGGATCGTAGAGGCGGCCGAGGACCAGTGTCCCGCACCCGACTGTGGACCTGGCCCGGCTCCCGGGGAGACGGCCCGCATAGGTACGAGGTTGATACGTGAACCGGTCGCCGCCGGGACGTACGGGGGTTCCCGGGCGTCTCTCCGGTCACCCCTGCCCCGGGGGAAAGGGATGTGAACGCACCCTGCCCAGCGTGCTAATGTTCTGCATGTCGGAAGGCGCCGGGCCGAAAAGCCCACAAGCCCGAGGACACACCCAATGCGCGGGTGGCGGAATAGGCAGACGCGCTGGATTCAGGTTCCAGTGCCCGCAAGGGCGTGGGGGTTCAACTCCCCCCTCGCGCACAGCGAAGAACCGACGGAACGGGTCTCTGCAGGTGACGGAAGTCACCACAGGGGCCCGTTTCTCGTTTCCATGATCGTTGTGAGGCATCACACAGTCTGTCAGGCCATACAACAGGCCCCCCACGCGTGAGCTATCTCACGGGCGGGGTCTGTCTTCGTTCTGCCGCAGCGCTGGGGCCGGGTTGATCTATGCCGCTGGAGCCAGGTGGCCGGTCGAGGTTCCAGCTCCTCGGCTCTTTTTTCGGGCGGCGGTGGTGGGTGTGTCGGCGGGGGCGCTCGCCGACGAGACCTTCTGCCATTTGGGGCTGCCGTAGTCCAGGGCTTGCCACTGCTTGGCGTCGGCTTCGGGACTGATGGTGATCGTGCGATCCCGTCTGCGCCCGACGATGAACCCCGCCGGACCCTGCCGACAGTCCCCATGCGCCCTGGTGAGACCAGCCGCCGTGCGGCAACCCGTCACCTGCGTGGCGTCGCTCGTCTCCCCGCGCTCCGTATCTCGCCCCTCATCGGCCCAGCTTCCCGCAGGGACGCACCACATGGCGCCCAGTACGTCGTCGTGGTCCGCCCGGTAGCGGCAAGCCGGCCACTGTCCGTGCGCTTCGCCTTCACTCAGCACGCCCGCTGGTGGACGACCGCCGAGTTGCGGTCGGCCGGAGCGCTGGGTCGAGCCCGCCGAACTGCTCGACTTCATGGACGGCTACTGGGACGGCTGGCCGCCGGACGGAGAAATCTCGCTCGAGTAAGGCCCGGCTCGGTCCTTGTCCCGGACGCCGTAACCGGCAGCGCCCACCATCTCGTACGCCCGAACCCACAGCAGGAGCGCAAGCAGTGACCGTGCACGCCATCGAGGTCGTCGTGCGGCCAGCGGCAGGAAGCTGGCAGACGGGGATTCATTCCGCGCTTGCGACAGAAGCACGTTGGTGGACAACAGCCGAGTTGCGTTCCGCGCACGTGAAGGTTGAGCCACTTCAACTACTCGACTTCATGGACGGGTACTGGGAGGGGAGGCTCCCGGACGGGGAGGTCTCGTTGGACTGAGTAGAGCTGGACTTCCACGGCCCGTCGGGACTCCGCCATGATGCGGGCGAGGTGAGGGCACCGAGGGTTACCGGCCGGTGCTGCCCAGAAGACCGCCCGCGCGCGCCAGTTCCCTGCCGAGGCGAGCGCCGACGAAACACGGTGAAAGCCGTCAGGCTGTCAGTCATTGACCAACCAGCGCCTAGGAACAGTGCCCTGGCCTGCTGAACACCGGGTCGTGACCGATGTGGCTGGGCAGGCTGACCGGACCGACGTGACCTGCGCGTGCGCCGAGGACCCGGGCAGGGCGATGGCACGCAGCAAGGATCCGCAGGCGCGCCCATTGAGCGTGGCGCGTACCACGGCGTAGCCGATCATTCCTCCCAGCTCGTTGGCGAGGACGTCGTTGATGTCACAGGACCGGCCGTTGTTGAAGATCACGTAACACAGCAGCTGTGTGGCTTCGACGCACAGGCTCGCCAGAGCGCTCACCGCGGCCGCGCGCCGCACCCTGTTCACCTGTGAGATCAGCGGGAGCAGCACCCCGAGCGGGAGGAACATGACCACGTTTGGTACGGCAGTCGCGTCGAGGGTGATCAGCGGCATGAAGTTGATCTGACAGCGGGGATGACGACATTCACATGCACGCCGAGCTCCTACGGCGTTCGGCAGCGGATCTCCGATCACCTTCCGTTGGCGCGATGCCTGCGCGGATCCGGCGGAAGGCAGATCTTGGCCGGCACGGCTACGACTTTCGGCAGAGAGAAAGGCACGACCCGCTCGCATACGCTGCATGACATGCGCTTTCGTCACCCAGGGTCCCGCCGTGGCTCCCGCCTCGTCGGCGCCCTGCTGTGGGTGGCCGCGGTCTGCACCGCTCTGGCTGCCATCCTGCTCGACGTGAGGGTCGGCACCTTTCGTCAACCTGACACGGGAACCGCGCTGACGGTCTCGGCTTCGGTGGTGGCCGCCACGCTCCTGGGCGTGCCCGCGCTCGCCGCTCGGGATGCCAGGCCGGGAGCGCTCGCCTGCGCGGGCGGAGTCGCGGCCGCCGCTTCGCTGGCCTGCACCGTGGCGATCCATCTCAGAGCCGGTGGGGCGGGGGCGTCGTCCGCCTACGGTGCCTTCGAAGCCGTCGCGCTTCTGATCGTTCTGGCCGTTACCGTGCGACGGGGCGCCCCGGTGTCCGCAGCCGTGGTCACGGCGGCGCTGTGTGCCGCGATCATCGCGCGTCCCTTGGCGGTACGCGTCCAGGAAGGCAGCGTGATCATGGCGTTCTCCCTGACGCTCGTCGCCGTGACCGTGACAGGGCTGAGTCTGGCCACGCGGCTGGTGGTGGCCGACCGATGGCAACGGGAACATCGGATCCGCCTGGAGCAGAGGATCGCCCTGGCCAGAGAGCTGCACGACTTCGTGGCCCACCATGTGACCGGGATCGTCGTCCAGGCACAGGGCGTCCAGGCGGTCGCCACCAAACGCCCGGACATGGTCGCGCCGGCGCTGCAACGCATCGAGCAGACCGGCGCGGAGGCACTGGTCTCGCTGCGTCGCATGGTCGGCGGGCTGCGCGCCGAGGACATCGACGCTCCGCTGGCCGCACCGGAAGGGATCAGTGGTCTGCGCGACCTGGTCGCCGGCTTCAGTCTGCGCGACGTGTCCGCGCACCTCTCCGAGGCCGGTCCCACCGACACGCTGCCGTCGGACGTGGCCGCCGTCGCCCACCGGGTCACGATGGAATCGCTCACCAACATCCGCAAACACGCCCACGGCTGCCGCCACGTCCACGTCCGCGTGCAGGTGCTGCCGCAGCAAGCCGTCGTTGAGGTCGGCAACGACGGAACGGTGCGCCAGACCTCCTCCCCGGGCTACGGGCTCAAGGGACTGGAGGAACGGGTCACACGGCTCGGAGGAACGCTCCGGGCCGGTGCCACCGCGGACGGAGGCTGGCTGGTCCGCGCCTGCCTGCCGCTCACTCCGGCCGGGACGGACACGCCGTGATCCGTGTACTGATCGCCGACGACCAGGCCATCGTGCGCACCGGCATCGCCATGATCCTTACGGCAGAGAACGACATCGAGGTGGTCGCCGAGGCCGAGGACGGTGTCCAGGCCGTGGAACAGGCCGCACGGCACCGGCCCGACGTCGTCCTGATGGACATCCGCATGCCGCGCCTGGACGGGCTGGACGCCCTGCGTGCGCTGACCCGCCCCACCGCGGACCACACCCCGAAGGTGGTCATGGTCACCACCTTCGACGACGAGGAGTACGTCACCACGGCGCTGCAGTCGGGCGCCTGCGGCTTCATCCTCAAGGACTCCGGCCCGCGGCTGCTGGCTGAGGCGGTGCGAGCCGCGGCAGAGGGAGACTCCCTCATCAGTCCGTCGATCACGGTCCGTCTGCTGCGGCGGTTGATGGCACCCGGTACGCGGCGATCACCGGACACGGTCCTGTCCCTGCGGGAGGTGGACGTGGTCAGGCTCGTGGCCCAGGGACTCACCAACGCCGAGATAGCTCAAGCCCTCTGCATCAGGGTCGGGACGGTCAAGACCCACTTGGGCAACATTCAGAGCAAGCTCGCCGCCCGCAACCGAGTGGAGATCGCCGCTTGGGCCTGGCGGGTGGGCCTGGCCCATCAGGACTGACGCCTGGCCAGCGGATCCGCCGAGGAGCCCGAGGTGGCGGTCACGTCGGGTGACGCGCCAGTGGACGCTGACGACTTGTCACCGCCCTCACACGCTGTCATCAGCAGGCCGGCGCCGAGCGCGGCGGTGACGGCAAGGGCGGTGCGCAGACGACGGTTCATCACGGCTTTCCCCTCAGGGTGACAGGTGCGGCGCACCAGGTGCTCGGTGCCGCGCGTTGACGATCACCATCACGGCCGCTCCTGGCTGCCGGTCCGGTGCTGTCTCGCGTCCATGACGCCGCTGTCACCGGCTGTGACACAGCTCCGGCGGGCCGTGGGGCGAGGCCGGGCCACGTCCGCCGGGAGCGTGAACCGGTCGTCCGTTCGCCCCGACCCCGCCTAGCCCACGACGTCGGGTCGCTCTTCGAGGCCTCACCCGAAGCCGCAGGTGAGTGAAAGCGACTCACGCTCCTGCTCAGCCCGGGCGTCCCGCGGCAAGGTGAGGTGGGCGGCACCCGGATCCACTAGACTTTCTGTCTAGGGATAGAAATAAAATGGAAGCCCGCGCTGAAAGGAGCGTCATGGACCACGTCGCAGCCAGTGCGGAGGCGGACGAGCGTAAGGGCGCCGTCGCCGTCGCCTCGATCGACGCGGACGAGCACCTCATCCGTGAGGCCGAGAAGATCGCCGTCGCGCTGGGCCGTATGTTCCCGAGCCTGTGCGAAGTCGTCCTGCACGACCTGCGGGATCCGGAGCATGCGATCCGGGCGATCGAGAACAACCTTTCGGGCCGCCAGGTCGGTGACTCCGCCACTGAACTGGGCCTGGCCCGCATCGCCGACCCGGAGTACCCCAGCGTCATCCAGAACTACCCCAACCGGTTTCCCGACGGCCGCCCGGTGAAGAGCACGTCCATCGGCATCAAGAACGCCGAGGGCGAGTACATCGCGGCACTCTGCCTGAACCTCGACGTGTCCGTCCTGTCGCCCGTGACGCTCGCGTTGTCGAACCTCGTGAGCACGGACACCGAGCACCGCGAACAGCCCCTGGAGACCCTGCGGGACCGCAACGCGCGCGAGCTGCGCCAAGAGGTGGAGGCACGTGCCGCGGAGCGCGCCGCGACTCCCCGGTCGCTGAGTCGGGAGGACAAGAAGGAACTCGTACGGCAGCTGCAGCGCGACGGCTACTTCGACTCGCGCGATGCCGCGCAGACCATCGCGGACCTGCTCGGCGTGTCCCGGGCGACCGTCTACAACTACGCCAAGTGAAGGGCCGCTCATGACCGCCGCCGGACCGACCGCTCTGTTGCACATCACCGAGGAGCAGACCGCCGCGCTCGTGGATGAGGAGCTGGCCCTCGAAGCGGCCCGTGCCGCCTTCGCCGCGACGGTGGACGGCCCGGTCTTCCCCAGTCTCGCCGTGCACGGCTCCGATCCGCGCAATCGGTTCACCCTCAAGCCGTCCGCATCCCCGACGCACGCCGGGGTGAAGATCGGCACCTACTGGCCGGGCAACCCGGAGCACGGGCTGCCGCGCCACCACTCGACCCTGCTGCTGTTCGACCAGACGATCGGCCGGATCGCGGCCGTCCTGGAGGTCGGCACCGCGAACGCCTACCGGACCGCCGCGGCCGACGCCCTCGCCGTCGACCTGCTGGCCCGCCCCGACGCCGCCACCCTGGCAGTCTTCGGCACCGGTCGCCAGGCCGCCTACGAGGCGCAGGCCGTCAGCCGGGTCCGGCCCATCGGCGAGATCCTGATCGTGGGGCGGGACACGGGGCGTGCCGAGCACCTGGCCAGAACGCTCACCGCACAGGGCCACGACGCCCGGCCCGCCGGTGCGGAAGAAGCCTGTGCGCACGCCGACGTCATCGTCACCGCCACCACCGCTCGCGCCGACACCCCACCCCTGTTCGACGCGGGCTGGGTCCGCCCCGGTACGCACATCTCCTGCATGGGCGCCGACGCCCCCGGCAAGAGGGAGCTCCCACCCGAACTGTTCGGCGGCGCACGTGTCTTCTGCGATCTGCCCGACCAAGCCCGCCGCATGGGCGAAAGCCAGCACGCGCCCGCGGCGACCGTCCTCACCCCGCTCGGCGAGGTCCTCGTCGGACGCACCGCGGGACGCGTCGACGACAGCGACGTCACGGTCTTCGACAGCTCCGGAATCGGTCTGCAGGACCTGTATCTGGGCCTGGCCCTTGTGAAGAAGATGGACATCTCCCTGTGAACATCCCCTTGAACACCACCACCTCCACCGCCGCCCATGACCTGGCCGACCCGGACACCCCGTTCGCCGTCGTGGACGTGGACAAGGCGCGGCGCAACATCGAACGGCTGCGGGCCAGGGCCGACCGGCTCGGGGTCACCCTGCGGCCGCACGTCAAGACGGCCAAGAGCCTCGACGTCGCCGCCCTCATGCACGGCGACACCCCCTGCCCCGTCACCGTCTCCACCCTCGCCGAGGCCGAGGCGTTCGCCGACGGCGGCTACACCGACATCACCTACGCCGTCGGCATCGACCCCCACAAGCTCCCGCGCGTGATCGCCCTGCTGCGCCGCGGTGTGCGCCTGCGCATCCTGCTCGACAGCGTCGAACAGGCCGCGTTCGTCGCCGAGGCGTCCCGCCGGGCCGGCATCGCCGTCCCCGCCCAGATCGAGATCGACTGCGACGGCCACCGCGGCGGCCTCAAGCCCGACGCCCCCACGCTCCCCGAGGTCGGCCGCATCCTGCACGACGCGGGCTGTCTGGACGGCGTACTGACCCACGCCGGCGAGTCCTACTTCGCCTACACCCCCGAGGAACAGCGCCTGGCGGCGAAGAACGAACGCGACACCGCCGTCGCCGCGGCCGAGCGACTGCGCGCGGCCGGCCTGCCGGTGGACACCGTCAGCGTCGGCTCCACCCCTACCGCCCACGCCGCCGAGGACCTCACCGGCGTCACCGAACTGCGCGCAGGGAACTACGTCTTCTTCGACCTGGTCATGGCCGGCCTCGGCGTCTGCCAGGTCGAGGACCTCGCCCTGTCGGTCGTCGTCACCGTCATCGGCCACCGTCCCGTGTACGGGTGGATCGTCACCGACGGCGGCTGGATGGCCATGTCCCGCGACCGCGGCACCGCCGTCCAGGCACAGGACCAGGGCTACGGCCTGGTCACCGACTTGAACGGCGACCTCGTCCCGAACCTGGTCATGACCGCCGCGAGCCAGGAACACGGCACGCTCACCGCCCGCGACGGCGCCGACCTGCCCGACCTGCCCGTCGGCACCCGCCTGCGCATCCTGCCCAACCACGCCTGCGCAACCGCGGCTCAGCATCGCGGCTACCACGTCATCGACGGCACCCGCAGCACCGGCGCCGTGCCCGTGATCGAGGCCTTCTGGCAACGCGTCACCGGCTGGTGAGGACAGCCTGCACGTCCACCCCTGACCACACCCCCACCCCTCTCAGCCAGAACGCCGGCCGAGCGCGTCGGTGATGTCGGTGAGCCACCGGTCCACGGGACCGAGGGTGACCAGGCCACTGCCCGCGCCCGCGAGTTCGCAGGCAGCAGGCAGCAGGCGGGCGTGGAGCTGCTCCAGCGCGACCCGGGCGCCGAGTTCCAGCGCCACCGCCGCCTGCAGGCAGCACAGCGCCTCGTACATCAGGTCCGCCGGCGGCTCCGGCAAGGCGCGCAGCATCGCCTGGGTGTCGGCGCGGCGGCCGGTGCGCAGCAGGACGAAGAGCTCGGCCCAGGGCCGGTACGGCCCCCAGTCCGCCCCCGCGTCGACGTGTTCGGCCGCCTCTGCCGCGGACGTGTTTCCGTCGGCCAGCCGCAGACACAACTGCGCAAGGGACAGCAGGCCGTGCTCCACACCGGGCATTCCGGCGCCGTCGAGCCGTGCGGCAGCGGCCCTGTACGCGGCTTCGGCTTGTGGGATCTGCCCGGAGGCAGCCAGGCGCAGCGCTCGGTACCACTGGGTGAACACGCTCGCCAGCGGCCGTTCGTTGCGCTCGGCCAGATGGTCTGCCGCGGCGGCGTGCTCGTCAGCGGCCGTGAAGTCGCCGAGCGCGCTCTGCGCCTGCATGCGGATCAAATGACCGAGCACCTCGAAGGTCACCAGGCCGTGCCGGGCGGCCAGCGTGACGAGCTCCGCGCCGATCGCGTCGCGGCGCGGCGCGAGACCGGCTCGGGTGCAGGACTGTATGAACGCTCCGTTGAGGGCGAACGCCATCAGTGCGGGATCGTCCAGGCGTCGGGCGATCTCCTCCGCCTCGCGTGCGGCCCGGGGACCACGGGTGGAGCGAGTGCCGCGCATCTCCAGTGCGATCGTGGCCAGCAGTCGGCAGCGCGCCGCCTCGTGTGAGCCGCCGGTCGGCAGAGCGGCCAAAGTGTGCTCGGCGGCCGCGACGATCTGCCGCGCCTTGTGCGGGTCGTCGTTGCGGGTCCAGATGGCGGGGACGTCGTAGGCACCGATCACGCGTGCGGTCAGCTCGGGGTCGCCGAGCTCTTCCGCCGCGGTGATGGCCGCCAGGCGGTGTTCCTGAGCTGCCCGCAGCCCAGCGCCTCCGGTCACCGCGAGATCGCGGATCAGTCCGACCGTCGACTCCAGCCGGGCCCGGGCGCCCGCGGCAACCGTGCGGTCGTAGTCCGCGGCCGCCCGTGTCCACAGCTTCTCCGTCGACGTCATCGGTTCGGCCGGAAGGTCGAGGCGCGGGTCCTGGGCGAGGACGTCCGTTTCCAGGCGGCGCAGCTCCGGGCCCGGGTCCACTCCCAGCTCGTCTGCCAGCATGGCCCGGGCCCGGCGCAGCACCGCGAGCGCATCCGCCTGCCGTCCCGTGCGGTAGAGCGCCAGGGCCAGCAGCCGCCAGGCCTCTTCACGCCAGGGATGCTCGGCCAGATGGGCGTCCAGCTCGGGCACTGCCTCGGCAGCCAGCCCCAGGGCCAGCCGGGCCCGCGCCTGCTGCTCCACTGCTCGCAGCCGCAGCTCGGCCAGGCGGGAGCGCTCGCCGCGGGCCCAGTCCTCCTGCGCGAAGTCGGCGTAGGCCGGACCCCGCCACAACTCCAGCGCCTCCTCCAGCGTTTCCAGCGCCTTCGCGGGGGACAGCTTGGCGGCGGCACCGACGGCCGCCTCGAACCGCCAGGCGTCCACGGCCTCGGGCGCCGCCCGCAGCGCGTAACCGGGTCCTTCCGTGACCAGCAGACGGGCCGGGGTCCGGGCCGGGCGGTCCGGCTCCAGGACACGGCGCAGCGCGGCGACGAAGGTCTGTACGGAACCCACGGCGCCCGGCGCGGGCTCGCCCCACAGGTCCTCCACGAGACGGGCGACGGGAACCACCCGTCGCCGGGCCGTGATCAGCCGTGCGAGCACCGCACGGTGCCGCGGCCCCTTCAGCCCGAGAACGCCACCGGCGGCGTCCCAGGCCACCACCGGCCCCAGCACACCGAAGGTGATCTGCTCCATCCTCACCTCCAGGTCATGCCTCGTCCGCCACGGTGCGTGCTGATCGGTTGCTGATTCGCGCGCGGCAAGCTCGATTGTGCCCGCCGGCCGGCAGGCCTACCGCACCCGATGGAGAGCAGTACACCGTGGCACCGACCATCCCCGGCTTCGACTACCAGCGCATCCAGGTCGCCGACGGCATCGCCCTGAACGCCGCCGTCGGCGGCTGGGGCAGCCCGATCGTCCTCCTGCACGGCTTCCCGCAGACCCACCTGATGTGGCGGCACGTCGCCACCGACCTGGCGGCGGACCACACCGTCATCTGCCCCGACCTGCGCGGCTACGGTGCCAGCGACAAGCCCGCCGACCCCGACGGGACCGCTTACGCCAAGCGCACCATGGCCGCCGACGTCGTCGCCCTGGCCCGAGCCCTCGGCCACGAGCGGTTCGCACTGGCCGGCCACGATCGCGGTGCCCTGGTCGCCTTCCGCGCCGGACTCGACCACCCCGACACCATCACCCACCTAGCCTGCCTGGACGTTCTCCCGACCCTGGACATGTGGCGGGTGATGCGCGGCACGAGTGCCGCCATCGGGTTCCACCTCTACCTGATGGCCCAGCCTCCGCAGTTGCCCGAGCAGATGATCGCGGCCGCCCCGGACGCCTTCTTCGGCCATTTCCTCGACGTCTGGACCCGCAACCCCGAAGCGATTCCCTCCGACCTCCGTGTCGCTTACCTGGACGCCTGCCGCGACGCTGTGCCCTCGATCGTGGCCGACTACCGAGCCTCCGCGCACATCGACGTCGACCACGACCGGGCCGACAGGGACGCCGGTCACCAACTGGACATGCCGGTCACCGTGCTCCAGCAGGACTGGGGCGCCTTCCTCGGCTTCGACGCCCGGGCGCTCTGGTCCGCCTGGGCACCGAAGCTGGCCCACACGACTGTCGACTGCGGCCACTTCATGGCCGAGGAAGCCCCGGAGCTGATCACAGCGGAGCTCCGGAGACTCTTGGCTCGCTGAGCACGTGGACCGACGCCACCGGGGCGTCGGAAGGACCTGGATCCGGCTCTCACGGCTCGGGCATGCCCACGCGACAGGCGATGGCAAGAAATCGACAAGGAACGTCCAAGTCCGTCCCACCAGTGTGAAGCCGCCCTGGGGATGCCCAGGGCAGCCGCAGCAAAACCTGATCCATGGATGAGGACGCCAGCACGATGAGGCGGACCACGGACGCCGCGCCTGGCACGGGTGCCGACGGCATGCCGCGCCACTCCGACGAGGCTCTGATCGACAACTGTGAGGAGTTCATCCGGAGGCCGTATGCCGAGCACGGCACGCCGCTCCTGCGTTTCGCCGCACGCCTGCTCGGTGGCGACTGGCACCGTGCGGAGGACGTCCTCCAGGAGACCGCGATCCGGGCGTGGAGACATGCGTCCGGCCTGAGCACGAAGGCGGAGGAGGCGCGAGCCTGGCTGTACACCGTCGTGAAGAACCTCGTGCTGGATCACCAAACTGGTTGCGGCTGGTGACCAGGGCCATGCAGCCGGAGGCGCCGGGCAGCAACGGACGGAGCTGTTGCTCGTCCCGCGCGTTGTCCAGCACCAGCAGGACGCGGCGCTTCGCCAGCACGGTGCGCAGCAGGGCGGAGCGCGCGCCGGTGCGCGCGGGGACGGCCGTCGGATGCACGCCCAGCGCGGTCAGGAATCCCTGGAGGACGTCCGCGGGCTCCACGATGTCGCCGCTCGGGCCGAAGCCCCGGAGGTCGGCGAAAAGCTGCCCGTCGAGGAAGAGTTCGGTGACCTCGTGGGCGAAATGGAGGGCGACGGTCGTCTTGCCGACGCCGGGCACTCCGCCGATGACCGCGACGGAGGGCGCGACGCTCTGCCCGTCGGGCTTCGGCAACAGCGCGTGCAGGGCGTCCAGTTCGGCCTGTCGTCCGGTGAAGGACGCCGGAGCGGCGGGCAGTGGTGCGGGGCTCAGGACGGCACCGCCCGTCGGGGTCACGGCCGGGGACCTGTCGCGCGGGCTGCGCGGTGTCGGCACCGGGGCGCCCGCGGCCGAATCCGCCCGCGGCTGCGGACGGGTGTCCTCGGACCCGGGCGCGCGCAGTTCGGGGGGTGGGGAGACGTCGTCGTATCCGGCGGTGACGATGGACCGCGAGGCATGTCTGATGAAGGGGAGGTCGTGGCGCAGGATCGCCTCCTGCAGGGCGCCGGCCCACGGGCTCGGCCGGAGGCCGAGGTCCTCGGAGAGGCGCTTGCGGAGTTGCTCGAACCGCGCCAGGGCCTCGGCGTGGCGACCCGTGAGGTACAGGGCGCACAACAGCAGACTCCACGCCCCCTCCCTGAGCGGGTGCCGCTCGGTGAGCGCCTCAGCCGCGCTGACGGCCTGCTGCACGTCGCCGCCGTGGAGCAGGGTGCAGATGCGCAGTTCCTCCGCGGTGATGCGGGTCTCGTCGAGCTGGGCGGCCTGCCGCGCGGCGAACAGGTAGTCCCGCGCGTCCTGCAGCGCTGTTCCCCGCCACAGCGACAGCGCGTACTCGACCTCCCTGCGCGCCTCCTGTATACGGCCGTCGGCCAGTGAGCGGCCGGCCCGGGCCACCCCGTGCTCGAAACGGACGGTGTCACGTGCTTCGGCCGGTATCCGCAGCGCGTACCCGTTGGACTCACGGACCAGCAGACCGGCCTTGCCGTGACGCGGTCGCCCCGGTTCGAGAACGGTGCGCAGTCTGCTGATGTCGGCCTGCAGGGACACCACCGCCCGGGGGGACGGACGGCCAGCCCACAGGTCCTCGCACAGGCGGTCGGTGGAGACGACCCGGCCCTCCTCCAGGAGCAGACGTAGGAGGAGCGCCCGGCGCTTGGGCGGCCCGAGATCGAGCACGGCCCCTGCCCGCCGGACCAGCACCGGACCGAGCAGGCCGCACCACAGGCCCGCGGCGGCGCCGGGTGTCTCACTGTCTGTTGCGCGTCTCACGTCTGTGTCCTGGTCGCGTGTCGGTGACCGTCCTCATGGCGGGCCGATACGGCGCTCTCACCGATCACCGGTGTGCCCGGTCTGGCGCTGTTCGGGCTGTCCTGCACGATCTACGGGCAAAGGGAGGGGTAGGTTCGGCCCCGCTGTGGAGAACGTGAGGAGAGGTGTCCCGAGCGTGAACTGGAGGGCGGCGATGCCCGTGGTTCCGGGGTCCTCTTGATGAGGGAGCCGTTACCTCCCTGGGCGCCGACCGTGGTGGCGGCGGTCAAGGGGTCGGCTCCGTGGCGCTGCGGGTGCGGCAGCGCTCAGCTCATGGGCGTGAAGTGCCCGGATACGCCCTCGGGACGGTTCGCCGGAGGGCTGGGGATGTGGCGAGATCGTGCCGGCCTCCGAGATCGGTGACCGGAGGCTGTCAGAGGGGCACGTCGGTGTGGTCATCCGGTCACCGGGTGGCCGGTTCGAGGACTCCTGTCACGAGTCGGCGCGCGTACGAGGTGTCGAGTCCGTCGGGGCGGAAGAGGATGCGGTACATCAGGGGGGCGACGACGGCGTCGATGACCGTTTCGACGTCGGGCGTGTCCTCCCCGCGTTCGGCCGCGCGGCTGAGGATGACGTCGATCTGCTCGGCCGCGTAGGCGGAGCACTGGCCGGCGTTGCTGCCGTCCGGGTCGCCGAGCAGGGCGTCGCGGATGTAGGCGCGGCCGGTGGGGGAGGCCATCTCGTCGAGGAACTGCTCGGCCCAGGCCGTCAGGTCGGACGACAGGGTCCCGTGGTCCCTGGGCGCGGTGTCGGGCCGCAGCCGTTCGACCGCCACGTCCGACAACAGCTCCTGCAGGTCCCCCCAGCGGCGGTAGATCGTCGACGGCGTCACGCCCGCACGCTGGGCGACCAGCGGCACCGTCAGGGCGTCCCGGCCCAGCTCCGACGCGAGTTCGCGTACGGCGGCGTGCACCGCTGCCTGGACCCGGGCGCTGCGCCCACCGGGGCGCACCATCTGCCTGCTCATGGACACCATCTTAAAGCAAAATCATTGCTTCTAAGAAGTCGCGCCCGCATCGGCCCCTTGGTGACGGCCGCGAGAACACGGCTGTCTGCCGCGGAACGCGGAGCGGTGACAGCGGCGACGGGGACGGTCCGCGCCCGCACCAAGGGGTCCGGCGGCGGCGATCCCGCCGTCGGTTCATCGCCCGACGGGTGCAGGCGGAGCCGGCACCGTCTCGGTGGCCGATCGGGCGAGCGCGGTTCCCGGCAGGGCGAAGCCGCGTACGAGATCGGACAGAGCCGAGGAGCGCAGGATCAGGCAGCCGAGCACGCCCCCGAGGGTGTTGGCGATCAGGTCGTCGACATCCGCGCCACGGCCGTTGCTGAACCACACGTACATGCCCAGCTGAACCAGCTCGATCGTCAGGCTGGTGACCAGCGCGCGCAGGGCGACCCGCTTCACCGGAAGCTCCGCCTTCGCCATCAGCGGGAGCAGCAGACCGAACGGTGCGAACAGCAGCACGTTGAGCACGAAGGTGGGGTCCATGCTGACAAGGCCCGCCAGGGGTATCGGCTGGATCTGGTTGTACCAGGGCGACAGGTTCTGAGATTTGTCGACGATGATCGGAAACATCGTGAAGTGCAGGAAACCCGCAGCGTAGAGGGCCGTCGCGAGCCGGGTCAGCATGGGCTTGCCGTACCAGCCGGGGCGTCTCCTCACGGCACGCACGGCGAGCAGCGCGGCGAATCCGGCGAGGAGGGGAAGCAGCACCTGCACGGACTCGATACGGAAGCTGAGGTTGCCCATGACGTGCTCCTGGTGTGATGGACAGCGGTACACAACGGACGGATTCGACTCTGTCCTGCCGACGCCTGCGTCGGATCGGCCGTAAGACAGATCTTGCGCAGCCGGCTACGACTTTCGGCCGGGTGCCGTCCACCTCCTTCGGCTCCGCCCGGTGGGCTCGCCTGATCGGCGGGCACGGGCTGTCGTCCGCCGAGCGGCTTGAATGCCCGGCGGCCGGTTGCAGGTGGTCGTTGTCACGGGCAGGAAGGCTGGATCACCCGGTGTTGTCTATTGCTGCCGTAGGTGGTCGCGGAGCGTCCGGGCGACTTGTGCCATGAGGGCGTCGGCACCGGGTTGAGTGCCGGCGGGGACGAAGGACTCGGTGAGGACGGCGATGGCGAAGGTCTGGCGGTCGGCGTGCTCGACGACGCCGATCTCGTGGCGGAGGTTGAGCAGGGTGCCTGTTTTCGATGACCACGTCGAGGCGTCGGAGTCGAAGTCGGGTGCCAGGCGGTGGCGCAGCAGGTTGTGGGTCATGAGGGAGCGGACCCTGGCTGCGACGTCCGGGTGGATCGCCGACGGCCGCCACAGCATCTGGAGCAGGTCGGTCCAGGCACGTGCGCTTCCCGTGTTGGCGCGGGTGGTGTCGAGCTGGGGAATGCGGTGTCCGCGGCCGCTGGTGCCGGCGTCGATGGCCAGGGCGTGGGCGAGGTGTGTCTGCGGTGCGTCGAAGCGTTCGGCGGGCGTGTCCGTCAGTTCGCTGATCGTGTGGCGGACGGATATGCCCCGCAGTCCGAGTTCTTCGAGGATGGCGCTGACCTGGTCGGGCGGTGTGAGGGTGAAGAGGGCGTCCGCAGCGGTGCCGTCGCTCAGGCTTGTGCTGAGGTAGAGCAGGTCGTCGACGGCGATCCGGGCGGGGTGGCGGAAGCGGCTCAGCCCGGTGGGGCCGGGGGTGGTCAGGCGACCGGGCTGCACGTCGAGCACCGCCTCACCGTCGAGCTCTCCGCGCCGGATGCGCTCGGCCGTCGCCACGGCCAGGGGCACTTTGACCAGGGATGCGGCCGGCAGCTGGGTGTCCGGCTCGATGCCCAGCTCCTCTCCGGTCAGCAGGTCCCGCACGAGTATGTGTCCGTGCAGCCCGCCCTCGTGGAGTTGTTCCTGCATGCGGCGCAGCAGTTCGGCCCTGGTCATGGTGTCGGTTCGTTCTCCGTCGTGCTCTTGGTCTCCGCGCCGAGGCAGCGTGCGATGGCCTCGCCCAGACGTGAGTGCAGGCGTTCGGGGTTGCCGTTGTCCGCCATCGCGACGGTGTAGCCGCGCGTCAGGGTGATGTCGCCGATGGGCCGCCAGCGCAGGGCGAGTTCCCTGGCCTGCGTGGGGGTGCACAGCAGCAGGTCCTGGGAGCACATGACTTCCGCGGCCGCGGACGTGAGGTCGGTAGCGGTCACCAGTTGCGCGGGGCGCAGGCCCACCGCGTCCCGCAGGCGGGTCAGCGGGTCGCGGACATGCGGCACGTCGTCCTCCGGCTGGATCCAGACGCGCCGGGCCGGACCGGTCTGGGCGCGTCCCATCCGCAACGTTTCCATGTACACGCGCCGCGCGGCCGGCTCGTGTGTACCGGCCAGCCCGAGCGGCAGCGACCACATGGCCTGGCTCTCCGGCACGGCCAGCAGGGCGGCGCGCACCTGCCGCGCGTTGAGCAGCTCGGTCCGCTCCGCCGGGGCCGCGCAGCGCACGTCCAGTGTGATGTCCTCCTTGCGCGCGTCCGCCACGAGCCGGGCGAGGGCGGCCGACGTGCAGACGCCGGGCACAGCGAGCCGCCACGGTCTGCGCCGGGCGGTCTCAGCGTCGTGCCGCAACTCGTCGGCGGCCTGAAGCAGCCGTCTGGCCGCGGGCAACACCTCGCGTCCGAAGGGCGTGAGGACAGCCCTGCGAGAGGTCCGCTCGAACAACTCCTCCCCGAGCCACTGTTCGAGCGCGGCGACACGGCGGCTGGCCACCGGCTGCGACATCCGCCCGGCAGCGGCACCGACCGTGAAACTGCCGCACTCGCTCACATGGACGAACGCACGGCAGGCACCCACCAGATCCACGACCCCATCGTATGCCAGAACCGCATGAAACCCGCCAGAAGCGTATTGGACCGCATAGCAGCAGGTGAACAAGGGTGGTCCAAAAGCACCGGCCGACCGTGGGACACAGTCCGGTCGGCGTGCGGTGCATCTGGGACTGCCCGAAGGGCAACGAACGGAGGTCGGAGTTGAAGTTCACCCGTACCCGCAGCGCCGCACTCGGCCTGCTCATGCTCATCCCGCTGGCGGCCTGTGGACACAGCGCCGCCGCCGACGCGCCGGCCGCGCCGATGGCGGCAGCCGTCGATGCCGAGGCGTCCGCCGACGGTGCCTTCGCGCAGCTCGAGCGGACCTTCGACGCGCGTCTCGGGGTGTACGCCGTCGACACGGGGACCGGACGCGAGGTCGCCTACCGTGACCGTGAACGCTTCGCCTACGCCTCCACCTTCAAGGCGCTGGCGGCCGCAGCCGTCCTGCGCACGTACTCGCTGGACGGCCTGGACAAGCTCATCAAGTACTCCCGGAAGGACCTGGTCGACTACTCCCCTGTCACTGAGCGGCACGTCGACACCGGTATGACCGTGCGCGCGCTGTGCGAGGCCGCGCTCCACCACAGCGACAACACGGCGGGCAACCTGCTGCTCGGCATGCTCGGCGGGCCGAAGGGCCTCGACGCCATGCTCGAAGGGATGGGCGACGACGTCACCCGGATGCAGCGGCGCGAGACGCAGCTGAACCAGTGGGCTCCGGGCTCGACGCCGGACACGACCACGCCGCGCGCCTTCGCCGGCGATCTGCGTGCGTTCGTTCTGGGTGACGTACTCGGGAAGGCCGAGCGTACCCAGATGGCGGACTGGCTGAAGGCCAACACCACGGGGGCGAAACTCATCCGGGCCGGGCTTCCCGACGACTGGGTGGTCGGCGACAAGACGGGGGCCGGCGGCACCTTCGGCACCCGCAACGACATCGCCGTGGTATGGCGCCCGAAGGCGGCCCCCATCGTCATCGCGATCATGACGAACCGTCACACGAAGGATGCCGACTACGACAACGCCCTGATCGCCAAGGCGGCGTCCGTGGTGGCGCGGGAACTGTCGTGAACTCCTACGGGACCACCGGCACCGCTGCCGAGCCCGCCCCGTTGCCTTTTTCACGACGACGGAGCGTTCGTCGTCGGCGCGTCGTCCACGGCTGCTCCGTGTCCGGTACTACGGCGACAAGCCGTCGTCCATCTCCGTACGGTCGGCGCCCCACGCGCTGAGCGCGCGAGCGCATGGCGGGCATGACGCCGACGGCGCGGCCGGGGTCGTCCGGCCGCGCCGCCGAGCGGGTGATCGTCCGCGATATCCGAGGGGTCGTCCGGCCGCGTCAGATGCGGCTGAAGCCCGCCCACTCCTTGATCTTGAAGTGGCTGCCCTCGCGCGCCACCTCGGCGGCACCATGTCCGGGGAGGTGTGCCGGCAGGAGGAGGGCGTTGGTGTCAGCGGCCCACTCCAACATGCGTCGTCTGGTGGTGCGCGCCTGCCGCTCGTCCTCCTCGAAGCAACTGTTGAACTCTGGGTGTTCGAGCTGCAGCGGGCTGTGCAGCAGGTCACCGATGAACGCCGCCCTGTCCGTTCCCGACTGCAGCCGGACCACGGACGATCCGGGAGTGTGCCCGGGGGCGAGGTCCAGCGTCAGGCTGGAGTCGATGGTGTGACTGCCGTCCCAGAGCTTCACCAGACCGGCCTCGTGGACGGGCAGCACACTGTCTTCCCAGACGTTCTGGGTGGCCTTCGGGTCCTTGGCGCTGATCGGGGGGAGATCAGGGTTCCAGAAGTCGAACTCCACCTTGGGAATCAGGTATGTGGCGTTGGGGAAGGTGGGCACCCAGTCACGGTCCTCTCGCCGGGTATTCCAGCCGACGTGGTCGTTGTGGAGGTGGGTGTTGACCACGATGTCGACGTCCTGAGGCCGGACACCGGCACGGGACAAACGGCGCAGGAAGCCGGTGTCCATGTACTGCCACACCTCGGCGTAGGGGCGGAATTTCTCGTTTCCGGCTCCCGTGTCGATCAGGATGGTCTTGCCCTCGCTGCGCAGAACCCAGGTCTGGAGCGCAATGGGGACCAAGTCGGTGTCAGGAGTCCAGAAGTCCGGGCTGAGCCAGGAACGGTTCTCCTGCCACAGTTCCTCCGGACTCTCCGGGAACAACTGGCGCGACGTCATCCCCACCGGCCCCCTGTACTCCACCACACGGGTGACGCTGACCTTGCCGAGAGAAATCGTCGACACCTGCATCGTGTCGCGGGAAGTGGCGGCGGAGGCACTCGACTCGCCACCTGTGAAGAGCCGGCCGGCGCCGAGCAGCCCGGCAGCACCGACTCCGACCCCGACGCCCGCGGCCGTTCCCATGAATCCGCGCCGACTCATGGAGCGTGAAGACATTTCCCTGCGCATAATTCCGTACTCCTGTGAAGAATGGATTCCGACGTTTCCGGAAACTGACAGTGCGTTTCCGGGGGATGGACACCGCGGCCATTGCCGCCTCACGAGGGGGCGTCGACCGGAAGGGCCCGGGGCCGCCGCCGCCCGACTCGGGTGTGACCAGCCGACGTGCGGTCGGAAGGTCGGTACTCCGGGAGTCTTGGGCAGCCGAAGCCGTGAGACATCTGTCAGATGACAGCATCGCGTCCTATGACTACGTCGCCGTTCGGCCGGAACCTCCGCCGGCTTTCTCCTTGCGGCTTCCGGCCCTGAGAGCAGCGCAACGGCGCCGCCGCCGGCCCGGCCGGAGCGATTCGGCCGGGCCCGAGCGGCGTTCTCAGGCTGCCGGTGCGAGTGTGGGTGCGGGCTGGGTCTGCTGGTAGGCGTGACCGATCCGCAGGAGGGCGCTCTCGCCGAGGGGACGTCCGAGGAGCTGCATGCCGATGGGCAGGCCCGCCGTGTCGTGGCCGACGGGGACGGACAGGGTCGGCACCCCGGTGATGTTGGCGGGGGACGACAGGCGTACATAGGCGTCGGAGACGCCCTCGACGGTGCCGTCGGCCCAGGTGATCGTCTCCTGGCCGGCCTTCACCGCGGTCGCCGGGACGGTGGGGGCGGCGATCACGTCGACGTCCTGCAGCATGCGCGCCCATTCCTGCCGCATGAGGGTGCGGGAGCGCTGGGCTCGCAGGTAGTCCCCGGCGGGCATGAGTTCGCCGGCCTCGAGGAGGATGCGGACATCGTCCTGGTAGAGCTCGGGAACCGTGCGCAGGGTGCCCTCGTGGTAGGCGGTGGCCTCGGGCACCATCAGGCCCCACTGGGTGGCCTGGATGTACCGGGTCAGGGGGATCTCGACCTCGACGAGCCGTGCGCCGAGGCTCTCGAGGTGGGCGATGGCGCGCCGGACGGCGGCCTCCACCTCCGGGTCGACGTGGTCGAAGTAGTAGTTGCGCGGCACGCCGATCCGCAGGCCCGTCAGGTCCGTGCCCGTGCCCGGCCGGTAGTCGATGGCGGGTGTGGTCAGGGAGGCGGGGTCGCGGGGGTCGTGTCCGGCCAGGGCGGTCAGGACCAGGGCCGCGTCCTCGACCGTGCGGGTGATCGGGCCGACGTGGTCCAGTGACCAGGACAGGGACGTGACGCCGTGGCGGGGGACCAGGCCGTAGGTCGGCTTGAGGCCGACGACCCCGTTGAGCGCGGCGGGCACCCGGATCGATCCGCCGGTGTCGGTGCCCAGGGTGAAGGTCGCGGTGCCCGCGGCGACGGCGACGGCGGACCCGCCGCTGGAGCCGCCGGCGACCCTTTCCCGGTCCCAGGCGTTGTTGGTCTGCGGGGTGGTCAGCCCGTAGGCGAACTCGTGGGTGTGGGTCTTGCCGACCAGGACGGCTCCGGCCGTGGCCAGGCGTGCGGCGACCGTGCTGTCGGCCTGCGCGCGGTGGTCGGCCCTGACCCGGGAGCTGGCCGATGTGGCCGCGCCGGCGACGTCGATCAGGTCCTTCAGGCCCATCGGGATGCCGTGCAGCGGACCGCGATAACGGCCGGCCGCGATGTCGTTCTCGGCTTCGCGCGCGGCCCGGCGGGCGTGCTCGGCCGTGACGGTCACGTAGGCCTGCAGGTGCGGCTCCACCTGTTCGACGCGCTCCAGGACGGAGTCCGCCAGCTCGACGGGGGACAGCCGGCGGGATCGGATCGAGTCGGCGGCTTGGGCCAGGGACAGTTCATACGGCTGCATCGTGCTTCTCCTCTCCCGCGAGGTAGGCGGGGGCGGGCGGGGTGTCCCCGAAGTCCAGCTCCCGCAGGACCGCGACGACGGAGTGGATGTGGTTGGCGACGGCCGCGACCGCGGCGTGGCGGTCGGCAGGCAGCGGCAGCCCGGCACGGGCGGCCCAGCGGGCCGCCTCCGGCGGGGTGAGATCTGCGGCGGACATGGACTTCTCTCCTCGGGGCTGGAGCGGCGGAGCGAACCCCAGCACCAAAAGCTAAGGGTTTGCGTTAGTCGACTGTAGGGCCTACGGTGGCTTAAGGCAAACCGATTGCGTTTAGCGCCAAGGAGCCCCTAGCCCCATGTCCACCGTCATCCCTCGAGCGCCGGCGCCGGGCCAACCGGCAGCCCAGACCGCCGGCCACGCGGCGTCCTTCGTCCTGGACGCCTCGATCCTGGCCGCCCTCCTCGCGGCATCCAGCGCGCCGACCTCCCTCTACCCCCACTACCAGGACGCCTGGAACCTGTCCGCGCTCACCATCACCGTGGTCTTCAGCGCCTACTCCCTGACACTGCTGCTGACCCTGCTCACGACCGGCGCGCTCTCCGACCACCTGGGTCGACGCCCGGTCCTCGTGGGCGCGCTGGTCCTGGAGGCCGCCTCCATGGTCCTGCTGGCCTCCGCGGACGGCGCCGGTGCGCTGATCGCAGCCCGGATCCTGCAGGGAGCCGCCACCGGCGCGGCCACCAGCGCCGCGGGCGCGGCCCTCCTCGACCTGGAGCACCCCCTGCGTCCGGGCCGGTCCGCCCTGACCAACAGCATCGCCCCGGTGGCGGGCATGGCCGTCGGCGTCCTGGCCTCCACGCTCCTCGTCCGCTTCGCCCCCGCCCCCACCGTCACCGTGTACGCCCTGCTGGCGGTCCTCTTCGCCGTCCAGGCGATCGCGGTCACGTTCACCCCGGAGACGGCCCACCGGCACGCCGGCGCCCTGCGCTCCCTTCGCCCTCACCTCGCCGTGCCGGCACCGGCGCGCAGCGCCCTGCTGACGGCAGGCACCGGTGTCGTCGCCATCTGGGCCCTGGGCGGCTTCTACTCCTCCCTCGGGCCGGCGCTCGTGCACCTCGTGGCTCCGGGCGCCCCGCAGACGGCCGGCGGCATGGTCTTCTTCACGCTCACCGCCGCGGCCGCCCTCACCGTGTGGACACTGCGGCGCACGGCACCGCACGCCGCCGCCACCGGCGGAAGCCTGGCCGTCATCCCCGCCGCGGCCTTGACGCTGAGCGGTCTGCACGGCGCCGGCCTGCCCGCCGTCTACGGCGGCGCGGCCCTGGCCGGAATCGCCTTCGGCGCAGTCTCCCAAGGGGCGCTGCGCATGACACTCGCCTCGCTCGACGAGCAGGACCGCGCCGGGACCCTGGCCGCCTACTACGTCCTCAGCTACCTCTCCATGAGCCTGCCCGCCATCGCCGCGGGCGCCGCCACCCAGCACTACGGGCTGCGCACCGCCGCCCACGCCTACGCCCTCGCCGCCGCCCTGCTCGCCGTCGCGGCCCTGGCGGCACTCACCGCGTCACGGCGCAGGGCAGCCCGCGGCGCACACAACGACGTTCCGTAACGAGACTGAAGGAAGCGACCGATCATGAGCACTCCACCGGCCACCGACCAGACCACCATCCCCGCCTGGACCGTGGGGGACATCACCGTCCACCGCATCGACGAGGTGCTCCTGCCGCCCGCCACCGGACCGTGGCTGCTGCCCGGCGCCACCCCGGCCGTCGTCGCCGGGCAGGACTGGCTGCGCCCCCACTTCGCCGACGACGAGGGCATCCTGCACATCGACAGCCACAGCTTCGCGTTCACCCTCGACGGGCTGCGCATCCTGGTGGACACCGGCATCGGCAACGGGAAGGAGCGGGCCAACCCCGCCTGGCACAACCTGAACACCGACTACCTGCAACGCCTCGCCGCCGCCGGATTCCCCCCGGACTCCGTCGACTTGGTGGTCCTCACCCACCTGCACGCCGACCACGTCGGCTGGAACACGCGCGAAGTGAACGGAGAGTGGGTTCCCACCTTCCCCAACGCCCGCTACCTGACCTCCCGCACCGAGCGGGAGTTCTGGGCCGGCTACGACATGGAGGAGGCGCGCAAGCAGATGTTCCGCGACTCCGTGATCCCCATCGAGGAGGCGGGGCTGCTCGACCTCGTCGACGTCCCGGCCGACGGCGTCGAGATCGTCCCGGGCCTGCGCCTGGTCCCCACTCCCGGACACACCCCCGGTCACATCGCCGTGGAGCTGACCAGCCGCGGAGAGACAGCCCTGATCACCGGCGACTGCATCCACCACCCCGTCCAGTTCGCCCACCCCGCCATCGGCGCCTGCGTCGACATCGACCCCGAACGGTCCGAGGACTCGCGCCGCAAGCTGCTCGGCTCGCTCGCCGGCACGGACACCCTCGTCCTGGGCACCCACTTCGCGCCGCCCACCGCCGGCCGCGTCGTCACCCATGGGGGCGCCTACCGGCTCTCGCCCGTCCCTGCCGGCTCCCGCTGACCGGCGACGGTGCGGCCCGTGTCCGGCCGGCACTCCGCAGGGCCGGACCATGTCTGCGGGGCCGAGCAGTGCAGTCAGGCGGAAGCGCCCGGCCGCATGGCCATACGGCCACGCAGCTGAGCGCCGATGTGACTCCGGCGGGGCCGGACCGTGCGGGGTTCGGTCAACGCACCGACCTGATGGGGATGACGGCCAGGGCGCCGATCACGCAGACCGCGGCGGCGGCGCCCAGCAGGAGGTGGTACTCGTGGCCGCCCGCGGTGTTGACCAGCAGCACGCCGAGGGCGGGCGCGACGGACTGCGGTGCGGCGTTGGCGATGTTGAACACCCCGAGGTCCTTGGCGGAGTCCTCCGGATCGGGCAGGACGTCGAGGACGAGGGCGAGGTCCACTCCCGCGTAGACGCCGAAGCCGGCGCAGCCCCAGCGCGCGTGTGGTCGTGGTCGGCTATCCGGACCTGCTCCCGGCGACGGGCGCCGGCTGCGGTTCCTCGGTACCGCTGGCCAAGGGCGATGTGACCTACCTCGACGGCATCACGAGGAAGCTGAACGCCATGCTGGCCGCGGAGGCGGAGAAGAAGGGTGCCGTCTACGCCGACACCTACTCGGCGTTCGTGCGCCACGACATGTGCCAGTCCGCCGAGACCTCGCGGTGGATCAACCCGCTGCTGCCGGTGACGTCCGGTTCGGCCCACCCCAACTGGGTAGGGCACCTGGTCATGGCCAACCGGGTCTACACGGCACTGAAGTAGGTTTAGCCGCCCGCGCAGGCCGGCATCGAGAGCTCCCCCCTCCATTCCGTTCGGCATCCCAGGAAGGTCACGTTTCACCAGGTCAGGGCCAGTGCGAGCATCCCAGCATCCCTCCATCAGCGGATGCCCCGGACGTCTCAGACCTGCGGGGCTTCTTCGTGTTCGAGGCCGCGTGTTCGAGGCCTTGTGTGCGCGGGGCTTGATAGGGGTGAGCCATCTCACGGGCTGCCGGTCCGTGAACGGTGGTCGTCCACAGGCGCGGAGTTGTCCACAGGGGCTGACGCGGGCCGGTCGGCGGGCGGTACGGTCGGCACGAGTTGATGTTCGGCGCGTCGAGCCGATGTGCGGACGATGCGTGACGTGCGGGGGAGGCGGTCGTGGTGACCGAGGGCGCAGCGGGACCGGGCGCGAGCACGGGTGCCGGGGAGGCGGGCGAGGCGACCGGTGCGACGGCGGGGGGACGGCTGCCCCGGGTGCGTGGTTTCGCCGAGTGGCCCGTCGGGGGGTCCCCGAAGGAGGACGGCAAGGCGCTGCGCCGGCGGGTGCCGCGGGCGGCGCATGCGGCGCTCGAGCCGGACGCCTCCCGGCCGGACGCGGTGACGGCGGTCGAGGAGTCGAACCAGGGCCGCCTTCCCGAGCTCACGCCGATACGGGTGGGGCGGATGTCGGCCACCCCGTTCGCCTTCCTGCGTGGCTCGGCGGGCCTCATGGCGTACGACCTCGCCCGCACTCCCCTGACCGGGATCCGCGCCCAGATATGCGGTGACGCGCACGCGGCCAACTTCGGCCTGTACGGCGACGCGCGCGGCGGCCTGGTCATCGACCTGAACGACTTCGACGAGACGGTCCACGGCCCGTGGGAGTGGGACCTCAAGCGGCTCGCCGCCTCGCTGGTGCTCGCGGGCCGGGAGGCCGGCGCCGACGAGGACACCTGCCGCAAGGCGGCGCACGACGCGGCCGGCGCCTACCGCCGCACCATGCGCCTGCTGGCCAGGCTGCCGGTGCTGGACGCATGGAACGCCATCGCCGACGAGGAGTTGGTCTCGCACACCGACGCCCACGATCTGCTGGGCACCCTGGAGCGGGTCTCGGAGAAGGCGCGGGCCAACACCAGCGGCAGGTTCGCGGCGAAGTCGACCGAGCCGACGCCGGACGGCGGGCGCCGCTTCGTGGACGCGCCGCCGGTGCTGCGGCGCGTGCCCGACGCGGAGGCCGCGGCGGTGGCCGTCTCCCTGGAGCAGTACGTGACCACGCTCCCGGAGGACCGCCTGCCCCTGCTCGCCCGGCACGCGGTGCACGACGTCGCCTTCCGCATCGTCGGCACGGGCAGCGTGGGCACGCGGTCGTACGTCGTCCTGCTGCTGGACCACCGGGGCGAGTCGTTGGTGCTGCAGGTGAAGGAGGCGCGGGCGTCGGCCTTGGTGCCGCATCTGCTCACCGCCGGCTTCGAGGCGCCCGAGGCCGGCCACGAGGCCCGCCGGGTGGTCCTCGGCCAGAAGCGGATGCAGGTCGTCAGCGACAACCTGCTCGGCTGGACCACGGTCGACGGCCGTCCGTTCCAGGTCCGCCAGTTCCGCAACCGCAAGGGCAGCGTCGACCCCGCCGCCCTCGCCGCCGACCAGATCGACGACTACGGCCGTATGACCGGCGCGCTCCTGGCCCGTGCCCACTCCCACAGCGCCGACCCCCGTCTCGTCGCCGGTTACTGCGGCAAGAGCGAGGAGCTGGACGAGGCGGTGGCGACGTTCGCGGTCGCCTACGCCGACCGCACGGAGGCGGATCACGCGGAGCTGGTGGCGGCCGTGCGGGCGGGGAGGATCGCGGCGGAGGTGGGGGTGTGAGGCGAGCGCCACGGTGCCTGTCCGCCCGTGGCCTACGCTGGTCGGATGACGACCCCCGAAGCTGAGCAGGCGCGGCCCGAGGAGCGGCTGGAGCAGGCCGTGCGGGCCGCCGAGCAGGCGTTGATCGAGTTCGAGATCGCGGTGGAGACCTTCCGCGTCGAGGTCGAGAACTTCTCGCGGCTCCACCACCAGAAACTCGGTCCGATGTACGCCCGGCTCGACGAGCTGGAGGCGCAGATAGCCGAGGCCCGGGCCGCCCGTACCGGTGATCCGGAGGATCTGCGCAAGGCGTCCGAGGCGCGGGCACGCGTGCTGCCGATGCCCGGGGTCGAGGAGCTGTTCCACGGCTGGATGGACGGGGACGGCCTGTTCCCGGAGGCCGCGGCGATGCTCACGGAACAGCCGGTGCGGCCCCCGGAGCGCGTGCGGCCCAGCGAGGAGGCCCGCAAGCTCTACCGCGAGCTGGCCCGCAAGGCCCACCCCGATCTGGCGCAGGAGGAGGGTGAGCGGGCGCGGCGCGAGGAGTTCATCACCCGGGTCAACGCCGCCTACGCCCGCGGTGACGAGGCTCTGCTGCGGGAGCTGGCCGGGGAGTGGGCGGCCGGTCCTGTGCCCGCGGAGCGGAAGCCGAGCCCCGGCGAGGAGCTGTACGCCCGCCTGGAGTGGCTCGCCGAGCGCAAGGAGCTGCTCGCGCTGGTCGCCCGGGAACTGGAGGAGAGCGCGATCGGCGCGATGCTCCGGCTGGCCCCGGAGGACCCCGACCGCCTTCTGGAGGAGATCGCCGACCAGCTGCTGGCGGAGGTCGCGAAGAGGGAGGCCGAGCTGGCGGAGCTGGTGGGGTAGGTAGGCGTCGGGGCGGCGGGGGGTGCGCGTCCGGGCGCCAGGGATTGTTCGTCGGGCGACGGGGGTGCGTCGGGGCGCCAGGGAAGGCGCGCGGGGCCCTCGGAGATGCGCGTTGTGGGCGGGGAGCCGGAGGCTGTCCGCGGCGCCGGGCTCGTGGGGGTGCCGGCGCTGGCGCGGTTCCGCTGGGACTGGTGGAGTTGCGACAGGCGGTGCAGGGGCTTGGGACGGGCAGGCGTTGGCGCTGGTTCCTTTGGGACCGATGGGGTTGTCGAGAGCGGGATGACTCTGTGGGGCTGGCGGTGCCGGCGCTTCGGTGTGCTTGGGAAGTCGTGACGGCGGGCCCGTCGTGGTGGGGGTGGCGTCCGGTAGCGTCGGGGGCATGAGTTTCGGAGCTGGTGTGCCCACGGTCGGGGTCGGGGACCTCAAGGACGGCGACTTCCTGCTGGACGTCCGCGAGGACGACGAGTGGAAGGCGGGTCATGCCGAAGGGGCACTGCACATCCCCATCAGCGAGTTCGTCGCGCGGTACGGCGAGCTGACCGAGGCGGCTCCGCAGGACGGGCGGATCCATGTGATCTGCCGCTCCGGTGGCCGTTCCGCGCAGGTCACGATGTACCTCGCCCAGCAGGGCATCGACGCCGTGAACGTCGACGGCGGCATGCAGGACTGGGCGACGGCCGGCCGGCCGGTCGTGACCGACGAGGGCAAGCCGGGCTTCGTCCTGTAACGCCGGATCAGCCGAGGGGGTGGGCGGCCAGCAGGTCGCCCAGGGTCTCCTCGTGCGCCGCGGCCGGGCCGAGGGACAGTTCCAGGTGTTTGGCCCAGGCGTGGTAGCGGTGCAGCGGGTAGTCGACGTCGGCGCCGAAGCCGCCGTGCAGATGCTGTGCGGTCTGCACGATCCGCCGGACGCCCTCCGAGGCCCAGATCTTGGCCACGGCGATGTCGCCGGCGGCGGGCAGCGCGCCCTGCGCCCCGGAGGCGATCCGCCAGGCGGCCTGCCACAGGGTGACCTCCATGGCACGCAGGTCGATGTAACGGTCGGCGGCCTGGACGGCGACGGCCTGGAAGCTGGCGATCGGGTGCCCGAACTGTTCCCGTCGGCCGGTGTAGTCGCTGGTCATCCGCAGGACCCGTTCGCCGAGGCCGAGCGCCAGGGCGCAGGTGCCGGTGGCCAGCAGTCCGCGCAGCCACTCCCAGGCGCCGTCGGCGGTGATGACGTCCCGGGCGGGGATCCGTGCCGATTCCAGCCGCAGCTCGCCGAGCCGTTCGCCGGTCGTGGAGATCTGTTCCGCGAGCGCTGTTCCCTCGTGTCCGCGCGGGACGAGGGCGAGGAGGCTCCGGCCGTCCCCGGTGCGTGCGGGGACGAGGACGAAGTCGGCGTCGTACGCCCACGGCACCGCGGTCTGCACTCCGTCCAGCACCCAGGCTCCGCCACTTCCGGCTTCGCCCGGGCGGGCGGCGCCTCTTTCCTCCTGGCGGGCGGTCACGGCGAGTTCGGCCGCGTCGTGGCCGGTGCGGCCGTGCGCGGCGACGGTCAGGACGACCTCGCCGCGGCCGACCCGCGCCAGCAGCGCGGACTTCAACTCCGGTCCACCGTAGGCCTGTACGGCGGCGGCCGCCGCGCTGGCCTCCAGGAGCGGGACCCTGGCCAGCACCTTCGCCGACTCGCGCAGCACCAGGCAGAGGGCCACCGCGTCCAGGCCGGCGCCGTCGTACTCCTCGGCGAGCAACAGGCCCAGCAGGTCCGCGTCGGCGAGTGTGGCCCACAGCGCCCGGTCGAAGTCGTCGGCGACAGGGCCCCTGGTGAGGGCGGGGCTGGGCACGGCGTCGGGTGCGACGCCGGCGAGGACTCCTCGTGCGGCCTCGGCCGCCGCCTGCTGCTCCTCGGTGAAGGTGAAGTCCACGGCTTGTCCTCCCGACGGGTCAGCTGATCCGGTGCCCGCCGGATCTGACGGAGCGTCAAGATAGAACAAGTTCTAGAAGAAGGGAACGGGGGGCGGCGGAACGGGTGGGTGGTGGCCCCCTTCCTCGATGTGCGCCTCGCCGGGTGTCGCGCGGGGGGGCGTGGGATCGGCTCCGGGTTCCACATCGACACTTATCGAACGGATGTTCTGTGCGGGAGTGCCCGTCCGTTGGGTCCGGGGGGAGGGCTGCGCGGAGTCGGTGGGGCTGAGTACCGTTCCGTGCGACGACTGTGCGACGGCCGTGCGATGGCCGTCCGGCTGTGCGCGGTGATGCGCGAGGACGCGGCGATGCGGACGAACGGGCCGCCGCGGCGCGGTACAGCCATCGGAAGACCAACCGGAATCGGGGAACGGGGCGGAATGGACGCGTACGACGGAGGCTCTGACGCTCCGCGGGATACGGAGGCGGAGGCGGTGCGGGAGCCTGCGGCGGGGCGGCTCGCGGACGGGCCGCCGGCGACGGACCACCCGGCCACCGGGCGTACGGGGACCGCGGAGGCGCGGTCCGACCTCTCCGGCGGGACTGCCGAGTCGCGGGCCGCTTTCTCCGGCGGCACCGGTGAGGTGCGCGCCGCCTTCTCCCGTGAGTCCGCCGAGGCGCAGGCCGGCTTCTCCGCCGAGACCTCCGCAGCGCGCGCCGGTTCCTTCCCCGAGGGCGCCGGGGTCGACTCCGGTGTCTCTCCCGACGCGGCCCCTCGTCACCTCGCCGCCCCCGCGCCGCACCCCCGCACCGGTGTCGCCGCGCTCTCCCCCCGTTACCAGGTCGGTGCCGCCCTGGCGCTCGCGGTCGTCGCGGTGGTCGTCTGTGTGCACGTCGGCATGGTGTTCCTGCACGTCGCGCCGTCCAACACGATCACCAAGACGCACGGCGAGGCGATCGACGAGTGGGTCTACCCGGAGTTCGAGCAGAACTGGAAACTGTTCGCGCCGAACCCGCTGCAGCAGAACATCGCCGTCCACGTCCGCGCCGACATCCGCACGGCCGACGGCTCCTCGCGGACCACCGGGTGGTACGACCTGTCCGCGCAGGACGGCCGGAGCATCGACGGCAACCTGGTGCCCAGCCACACCCAGCAGAACGAACTGCGCCGGGCCTGGGACTTCTACTCGGGCTCGCACGACGCCGACAACCGCTCGGTGGGCCCGCGCAGCGCCCTCTCCGAGGAGTATCTGCGCCGTATCGTCGTCCTGCGCCTGGAGCGGGGCGGCGCGGCCGGGAAGGACGGCCGCGTGGAGCGGGTCCAGATACGTACCCGTACGACCAACGTGCCGGCGCCTCCGTGGAGCTCCGACAAGGTCTCGTCCGAGCCGACGTACCGGGTGCTGCCCTGGTGGTCGGTGCCGGCCGCCGACGCCGGGGGAGACGCGCGATGAACCGGATCTCCCTGTCGGTGTCCACCGCGATAGCCCGCGTGACGGAGTCCGCGCTCGCTCCATACCAGAGCGCCGTGGTCCGCATCGGGCTCAGCCTGACGTGGCTGCTGTTCCTTCTGCGTGAGTTTCCCCACCGGGAGGAGCTCTACGGCCCCGACGGCCCCTGGAGCTGGGAGCTGGGCCGGCGGCTGATCGACGGCAACGGCGCCTTCACGGCCCTGATGTGGTCGGACGCGCGCGGCTGGTTCGAGGCCGTCTACCTGCTCGCGGTTCTGGCGAGCCTGTTGCTGCTGCTCGGCTGGCGCACCCGCACGATGTCGGTGCTGTTCATGGTCGGCGTGCTCTCGCTGCAGAACCGCAGCGTCTTCATGGGCGACGGCGGCGACAACGTGCTGCACCTGATGTCCATCTACCTCGTGTTCCTCCGCTGCGGCCAGGTGTGGTCGCTGGACGCACGGCGGGCGCGGCGCGCGGCCGAGGCACGCGCGCGGGGGGAACGGGTCACCGACCGGGTCGGGCCCGTCCTGTGGGGGGTGTCCGGGGCCGCGCTGGTCGCGGCGACCGGGACGGGCCGCCTCGACGGCGACTTGATCGTCCCGGTGATCCTGTGGGCGGCCTGGGCCGCGCAGGGTCTGTGGTGGGCCGTGGGGCGCCTGACGCGGTCCGGCGAGCCCCGGATCCTGCTGGACGTCGTCACCAACATCCTGCACAACGGCGCCCTGCTGGTGATCATGGCGGAGGCCTGTCTGATCTACGCGACGGCCGGCTGGTACAAGATCCAGGGCTCGCGCTGGCAGGACGGCACCGCGGTCTACTACCCGCTGCACCTCGAGTACTTCTCTCCCTGGCCCGCCCTCGGCGACCTGCTTTCCTCCAGCGGCACCATGGTGATGCTCGTGACCTACGGGACGGTCCTCGTCCAGGTCGCTTTCCCGTTCACGCTGTTCAACCGGCGGGTGAAGAACGTCCTGCTCGTGGCCATGATGACCGAGCACGCGGCGATCGCCGTGGTCCTCGGCCTGCCGTTCTTCTCGCTGGCGATGATCGCGGCGGACGCGGTCTTCCTGCCGACGTCGTTCCTGCGCCGGCTGGGCGGATGGACGGCACGCGTGCGTGAGGCGGCGCTGCCGCGGGCTCGCGCCGCCGTTCCGGAGCAGCGGGGCCCGCGCACAGCCGAGGACGCCGAGCCCAGCCGCGTAGGCTTCACGGCATGACCGACCCGCTCGCCCAGTGGCGCCGGCTCGCCGACGCCTCCGTGCTGCTCGACGGCTTCCACGCCCTGAAGCACGCCGTGCGTTTCGGGGCCGAGGTCCCGGTGGCGGTCGCGGTGGACCGGCGGGCCGCGCTCGCCCTGGCCGACGAGCTCGCGCCCGACGTACGGGCGACGCTGGACGCGCTGCTGACGGAGGTGCCGCAGGAGGCGTACGCCTCGCTGGTGCCGCGGCCGCATCCCACCGCCGTGGCCGCGCTGGCCGTACGTCCCCCTCGCGAGGCGCACCTGCGGGCGCTGGCCCGGATGCCGCGCGGCGCGCCCGTCGTGGTCCTCGACGAGCCGCGCAACCTGGGCAACGCGGGAGCCGTGATCCGGCTGGCCGCCGGCTTCGGAGCGACCGGCGTGGTCACCACGGGCACGCTCGACCCCTGGCACCCGACCGTCGTGCGCGGCGGGGCGGGGCTGCACTTCGCGACCGCCGTGGAGCGGCTGACCGTCGGCGAACTGCCGCCCGGTCCGCTCTTCGCGCTCGACCCGGAGGGCGAGGACATCCGGGGTGTGAAGCTCCCGGACGACGCCGTCCTCGCCTTCGGGTCGGAGCGCAGCGGGCTGTCCGCTCCACTGCGCGCGCGTGCCGACCACCTGCTGTCCCTGCCGATGCGCCCCCAGGTCTCCAGCTACAACCTGGCGACCAGTGTGGCGATGACGCTCTACCACTGGAGCGCGGGCGCGCCCGGCGCCCCCTGAGGGGCGCGGGGCCGGGACGACATGCGGCTACCGCCGGTTGGGGGCGGCCGGCCACAACGGCCCGCGGCCGCGCCCTGCACCCGGCCTTCGAGCCCTCAGGCCTCCCGGCGCACCTCGACGACCCGGAAGCGGTTCGCCACGAACGCCCCGTCACACAGCGCGGCGTTCGCCGCCGGGTTGCCGCCCGACCCGTGGAAGTCGGAGAAGGCGGCCGTCTGGTTGACGTAGACCCCGCCGGTGAGGTTGAGGGAGAGCTGGGCGGCCTCCTCCAGGCAGACCTCCTGGACGGCCTGCTCGACCTCCGCGTCGGTCGTGTACGCGCCGACCGTCATGGCGCCCTTCTCACGGATCGTGCGCCGCAGCAGCTCGACGGCGTCCGACGCGGAGTCGACGGCGACGGCGAAGGAGACCGGGCCGAAGCACTCGCTCATGTACGCGGCCTCGTCGTCGGGCTTGGCACCGTCCAGTTTCACGATCACCGGCGTGCGCACGACCGCGCCCGGGAACTCCGGGTTGGCCACCTCGCGGGAGGCGAGCGCCACCTCGCCGAGCCCCGCCGCGGCCTCCAGGCGGGCCTTGACGTCCGGGTTGACGATCGCGCCGAGCAGTGCGTTCGCGCGCGCGTCGTCACCGAGGAGGCCGTCCACCGAGCGGGCGAGGTCGGCGACGACCTCGTCGTAGGTCCGGGGGCCCTCGTCGGTGCTGATGCCCTCCCGGGGGATCAGCAGGTTCTGCGGGGTGGTGCACATCTGGCCGCTGTAGAGCGAAAGCGAGAAGGCAAGGTTGGCCAGCATCCCCTTGTAGTCGGCGGTGGACTCCACGAGGACCGTGTTGACGCCGGCCTTCTCCGTGTACACCTGCGCCTGGCGGGCGTTGGCCTCCAGCCAGTCGCCGAAGGCCGTGGAACCGGTGTAGTCGATGATCCGGATCTCGGGGCGGGTGGCCAGGATCTTGGCGATGCCCTCGCCGGGCCGCTCGGCGGTCAGCGCGACCAGGTCGGGGGCGAAACCGGCCTCGGCGAGCACCTGTCGGGCGACCTGCACGGTGAGCGCCAGCGGCAGCACCGCGCGCGGGTGGGGCTTGACCAGGACCGCGTTGCCCGTGGCCAGGGAGGCGAAGAGGCCCGGGTAGCCGTTCCACGTCGGGAAGGTGTTGCAGCCGATGACCAGGGCGATCCCGCGCGGGACCGGCGTGAAGCTCTTGGTGAGCGCGAGCGGGTCGCGCTTGCCCTGCGGCTTGTTCCACTCGGCCGTGTGCGGCGTGCGGACCTGCTCCGCGTACGCGTACGCCACCGCCTCCAGGCCGCGGTCCTGGGCGTGGGGGCCGCCCGCCTGGAACGCCATCATGAAGGCCTGGCCGGAGGTGTGCATGACCGCGTGAGCGAACTCGTGGGTCCGGTCGCTGATCCGCTTGAGGATCTCCAGGCAGACCACCGCGCGGACCTCCGCGCCCGCGTCCCGCCAGGCGCGCTGCCCGGCCTTCATGGCGGGCAGGAGCGTGTCGATGTCCGCGTGCGGGTAGGTCACGCCCAGTTCGATGCCGTACGGGGAGACCTCGCCGCCGACCCAGTCGTCCGTGCCGGGCTGGTCCAGGTCGAGGCGGGTGCCGAGCAGGGCGTCGAAGGCGGCCTTGCCCGCGGCGGCGTCCAGGCTGCCGTGCTCCCCGTAGGCCTTGGGGTGCTCGGGGTGCGGGGACCAGTACGCGCGGGTGCGGATCGCCTCCAGGGCCTGGTCGAGGGTGGGCCGGTGCTTGGCGATCAGATCGTGGGGGGTGAGTGCGGCGGCCATGCGGGACCAACTCCTCGTCTGGAGAACTCTTCGTCGAGCTCATGACCTGTGCGAAACAAGGACAGGAACAGGCGGTCAGAGTTAGAGTAACCGAACGATCGGTCGGGACAAGGGGGACCGCCGCATCTGTGGAAAACCCCGTGCGGGAGGATCGCGCACATGACAGCACTCGACCTCAGCAGCCCCGTGGCCGTCGTCGGCACCGGCACCATGGGCCAGGGCATCGCCCAGGTCGCGCTGGTCGCGGGCCACCCCGTGCGGCTGTACGACGCCGTCGCCGGACGCGCCCGGGAAGCGGCCGTCGCGATCGGCGCCCGCCTCGACCGGCTCGTCGAGAAGGACCGGCTCACCGCCGCCGAGCGGGACGCCGCGCGCGCCCGCCTCGCCCCCGTCGAGACCCTCGACGGGCTCGCGGACTGCGCGCTGGTGGTGGAGGCCGTCCTGGAGCGGCTGGACGTCAAACAGGAACTGTTCCGGGCGCTGGAGGACGTCGTCGGCGACGACTGTCTGCTCGCCACCAACACCTCCTCCCTGTCGGTGACGGCCATCGGCGGCGCGCTGCGCAACCCGGGCCGCTTCGTCGGCCTGCACTTCTTCAATCCCGCACCGTTGCTGCCGCTCGTCGAGGTCGTCTCCGGCTTCGCCACCGACGTCACCTCGGCCACGCGCGCGTACGAGACCGCCCGCGCCTGGGGCAAGACCCCGGTCGCCTGCGCCGACACCCCCGGCTTCATCGTCAACCGCATCGCGCGGCCCTTCTACGCCGAGGCCTTCGCCGTCTACGAGGCCCAGGGCGCCGACCCGGCCACCATCGACGCCGTCCTGCGGGAGTCCGGCGGCTTCCGGATGGGCGCCTTCGAACTGACCGACCTGATCGGGCAGGACGTCAACGAGTCCGTCACCCACTCCGTGTGGCAGTCCTTCTTCCAGGACGTGCGGTTCACCCCCTCCCTCGCGCAGCGCCGCCTGGTCGAGTCCGGCCGGCTCGGCCGCAAGACCGGTCAGGGCTGGTACGACTACCGCGACGGCGCCGAGCGCGCGGAGCCGCACACGGCGGAGAAGCACCGGCCGCCCGCCTACGTCGTGGCCGAGGGCGACCTGGGCCCGGCCTCCGAGCTGCTGGCGATGATCCGCGAGGCGGGCATCCAGGTCCGCGAGGAGGAAGAGGACCACGGCACCCGCCTGGTGCTGCCGAGCGACGGCCAGCTCGCGCTCGCCGACGGGCAGACCTCCGTCGAGTTCCGCGATGTCGTCTACTTCGATCTCGCCCTGGACTACCGCAAGGCCACCCGTGTCGCCCTGTCCGCCTCCCAGGACACCTCCCCGCAGGCCCTGTCCGAGGCCATCGGCCTGTTCCAGGCGCTCGGCAAGGACGTCAGCGTCATCGGCGACGTCCCCGGCATGATCGTCGCCCGTACGGTCGCGCGGATCGTGGACCTCGCGTACGACGCCGTCGCCAAGGGCGTGGCCACCGAGGAGGACGTCGACACCGCGATGCGCCTGGGTGTGAGCTACCCCCTGGGCCCCTTCGAGTGGAGCCGCAGGCTGGGCCGCAACTGGGCCTGCTCCCTCCTCGACGACCTGCACGAACGCGACCCGTCCGGCCGCTACGCGCCCTCCCTCGCGCTGTACCGGCACTCCTACGCCACCGAGAAGCGGGAGGGCGCCTCGTGACCACCGCCAAGCGCGACACCTACACCCCGGAGACGCTGCTCTCCGTCGCCGTGCAGGTCTTCAACGAGCGCGGCTACGACGGCACCTCCATGGAGCACCTCTCCAAGGCGGCCGGCATCTCCAAGTCGTCGATCTACCACCACGTCACCGGCAAGGAGGAGCTGCTGCGCCGCGCCGTCAGCCGGGCGCTGGACGGTCTCTTCGGCATCCTCGACGAGGAGCCCGCGCGCGTGGGGCACCCCGTCGACCGCCTGGAGCACGTCGTCCGGCGCATGGTCGAGGTGCTGATAGCCGAGCTGCCCTACGTGACGCTGCTGCTGCGCGTGCGCGGCAACACCGACACCGAACGGTGGGCGCTGGAGCGGCGCCGCGACTTCGACCACCGGGTGGCCGCCCTGCTCAAGGCGGCCGCCGCGGACGGCAGCGTGCGCGGCGACGTGGAGGTGCGCCTGGCGACCCGACTGGTCTTCGGAATGATCAACTCGATCGTCGAGTGGTACCGCCCGGACGGCCGGGGGATGGGCGTCCGGGAAGTGGCGGACGCGGTGGTGCGGCTGGTGTTCACCGGGCTGCGCTCGGAGGGGCAGGCGGACACCACCGGCTAGGGCCGGTCCGGCGGGCCAGATCAGGTCGCGAGAAGGCCGACGGCGGCTCCTGAGCCGTCGGCAGGCTCCGGGCCTCATGCCTGTGGCCGGGGCCCCTATGTGGCTTGCCTCCACCTGGCTCGGCCATCCTCATGGGGTTCGGTCCCCTCATGCGGTTCCGACCCCTCATGCGGCTTGAGCCCCTCATGTGGCTCAGCACTCTCATGCGGCTCGGGCCCCGATGTGGCTCGGGCCCGCTTTGGTAAGCCCTCCTCCTATGGCTCAGCCCTCCTCCTATGGCTCAGCCCTCCCCCTATGGCTCAGCCCTCCCCCTATGGCTCAGGCCTCACCCCTGTGGCTCAGCCCCACCCCTGCGGCTCGACCCCACCCCCGTGGCTCCGGCCTCATCCCTGGGGCTCCAGGTCCTCCTCCTCGAACACCAGCAGCGTGCGCGTGCTGAGCACCTCGGGGATCGCCTGGAGCCGGGTGAGGACCAGTTCGCGCAGGGCCCTGTTGTCGGGGGTGTGCACCAGGAGCAGGACGTCGAAATCGCCCCCGACGAGGGCGATGTGCGAGGCGCCCGGCAGCTGTCTGAGCTGCTCGCGCACCGTGCGCCAGGAGTTCTGGACGATCTTCAGGGTGATGTACGCGGACGTGCCGTGGCCCGCGCGTTCGTGGTCGACGCGGGCGCCGAAGCCGCGGATGACGCCGTCGTCGAGGAGCCGGTTGATGCGTGCGTAGGCGTTGGCGCGCGAGACGTGGACCCGCTCGGCGACCGACCGTATCGAGGCGCGGCCGTCCGCCTGGAGCATCCGCAGGATGTCCTGGTCGATGGCGTCGAGCGGGCGGGGCGGTGGCAGCGGGGCCCCGCCGTCCGGGCCGTCGGCCATTTGTTCAGATGCCATGTCCCCCCACCTCTCCGCCGTGGACGTCCTGCGTCCATCTCAGGCTGTGCAGAACCGTTTGTCCACAGCCTGAGGGTGCCTGTAGCCAAAATGTGCCGACGACCGAACAATCGGTAGGTGAGGCGGGTCACAGCCGACACGCCTCCCGTAGCCACTCCCATGAGGAGGTGCCGTCATGACGGTGATGGAGCAGCGGGGCGCGTACCGGCCGACACCGCCGCCCGCCTGGCAGCCCCGTACCGACCCCGCGCCGCTGCTGCCCGACGCCGAACCCCACCGCGTCCTCGGCACCGAGGCGGCCGCGCAGGCCGACCCGGAGCTGCTGCGCCGGCTCTACGCGCAGCTGGTGCGCGGCCGTCGGTACAACACGCAGGCCACCGCCCTCACCAAGCAGGGCCGTCTCGCTGTCTACCCCTCCAGCACCGGTCAGGAGGCCTGCGAGGTCGCCGCAGCGCTGGTCCTCGAGGAGCGGGACTGGCTCTTCCCCAGCTACCGCGACACCCTCGCGGCCGTCGCGCGCGGCGTGGACCCCGTCGAGGCCCTGACCCTGCTGCGCGGTGACTGGCACACCGGCTACGACCCCTACGAGCACCGCGTGGCGCCCCTGTGCACCCCGCTCGCCACCCAGCTCCCGCACGCTGTGGGCCTCGCCCACGCCGCCCGTCTCAAGGGCGACGACGTGGTCGCCCTCGCCATGGTCGGCGACGGCGGCACCAGCGAGGGCGACTTCCACGAGGCGCTGAACTTCGCCGCCGTCTGGCAGGCCCCGGTCGTCTTCCTCGTCCAGAACAACGGCTTCGCCATCTCCGTACCGCTCGCCAAGCAGACCGCGGCGCCCTCCCTGGCCCACAAGGCCGTCGGATACGGCATGCCGGGCCGGCTGGTCGACGGCAACGACGCGGCCGCCGTGCACGAGGTGCTGAGCGACGCCGTACGGCAGGCGCGCGCGGGCGGCGGCCCGACGCTCGTCGAGGCGGTCACCTACCGCATCGACGCCCACACCAACGCCGACGACGCGACCCGCTACCGCGGCGACGCAGAAGTCGAGACGTGGCGCGAGCACGACCCGATCCTGCTGCTGGAACGCGAGCTGACCGCGCGCGGGCTGCTCGACGAGGAGGCGAAGCAGGCCGCGCGGGACGCCGCCGAGACCATGGCCGCGGACCTGCGGGCCCGGATGAACCAGGACCCGTCGCTCGACCCCACGGACCTGTTCGACCACGTGTACGCGGAGACCACTTCCCAACTGCGGGAGCAGCGCGCCCTGCTGCGGGCGGAGCTCGAGGCGGAACAGGAAGGGGCGCACTGATGACCACCGTGGCCGTCAAGCCCGCCACCATGGCGCAGGCCCTCACGCGCGCTCTCCGCGACGCGATGGCCGCCGACCCGTCCGTGCACGTCCTGGGTGAGGACGTCGGCACCCTCGGCGGCGTCTTCCGGGTCACCGACGGACTCGCCAAGGAGTTCGGCGAGGACCGCTGCACGGACACCCCGCTCGCCGAGGCGGGCATCCTCGGCACCGCCGTCGGCATGGCCATGTACGGCCTGCGGCCGGTCGTGGAGATGCAGTTCGACGCCTTCGCCTACCCGGCGTTCGAGCAGCTCATCAGCCATGTCGCCCGCATGCGTAACCGCACCCGGGGCCGCATGCCGCTGCCGATCACCGTCCGCGTGCCCTACGGCGGCGGCATCGGCGGCGTCGAGCACCACAGCGACTCCTCCGAGGCGTACTACATGGCGACTCCGGGGCTCCATGTCGTCACGCCCGCCACCGTCGCCGACGCCTACGGCCTGCTGCGCGCCGCGATCGCCTCCGACGACCCGGTCGTCTTCCTGGAACCCAAGCGTCTGTACTGGTCCAAGGACGCCTGGAACCCGGAGGACCCGCAGACGGTCGACCCGATCGGCCGCGCGGTGGTGCGGCGCCCGGGCCGGAGCGCCACCCTGATCACGTACGGGCCGTCGGTGCCGGTCTGCCTCGAAGCCGCCGAGGCGGCACGCGCCGAGGGCTGGGACCTCGAAGTCGTCGATCTGCGCTCCCTGGTGCCGTTCGACGACGAGACGGTCTGCGCCTCGGTACGGCGGACCGGCCGCGCGGTCGTCGTGCACGAATCGGGCTCCTTCGGAGGTCCGGGCGGGGAGATCGCGGCCCGTGTCACGGAGCGCTGCTTCCACCACCTGGAGGCACCGGTGCTGCGCGTCGCCGGGTTCGACATCCCCTATCCGCCGCCGATGCTGGAGCGGCACCACCTGCCCGGCGTCGACCGCATCCTGGACGCCGTGGCGCGTCTGCAGTGGGAGGCCGAGAGCTGATGGCGCAGGTGCTGGAGTTCAAGCTGCCCGACCTCGGGGAGGGGCTCACCGAGGCGGAGATCGTGCGCTGGCTGGTCCAGGTCGGTGACGTCGTCGCCGTCGACCAGCCGGTCGTCGAGGTGGAGACGGCCAAGGCGATGGTCGAGGTGCCCTGCCCCTACGGCGGTGTGGTCACCGCCCGCTTCGGCGAGGAGGGCGCCGAACTGCCCGTCGGCGCCCCGCTGCTGACGGTCGCGGTCGGCGAGACCGCCTCCGGCTGTGCGTCGGACGACGCGAACACCCAGGGCTCGGGCAACGTGCTGGTGGGGTACGGCACCTCGGACGCGCCCGCCCGGCGCCGCAGGGTGCGTCCCGCGCCCGCGCAGCCGGCACCGGCGGCACGGTCCGAAGCCGTACGGCGGGAGCCCGTCCTGCCGGACGCCGCCGTGCCGGCCTCCGCACGGCCGGGGCCCGCCGTCGCCGCGGCGGCCGACGGGCAGCGGGGCGGCTCCGGCGAGGCCACGGGCCCGGTGGACGGCCCCGTGCCCGTGATCTCCCCGCTCGTCCGCCGGCTCGCCCGGGAGAACGGTCTCGACCTGAGGGAGCTGACCGGTTCCGGGCCCGACGGGCTGATCCTGCGGGCCGACGTCGAGTACGCGCTCCGGGCCGCCGCGCAGGGCCGCCCGGCGGCACCGTCGCCCGAGCCGCCCGCGCGCGTGGCGCCGGCGACGACCGCCCCGGTCCCCGCCGCTTCCGTCCCCGCCACCTCGGCTCCGGCCCCCGGCGGTGTCCGCATCCCCCTCAAGGGCGTTCGCGGTGCCGTCGCCGACAAGCTCTCCCGCAGCCGCCGGGAGATCCCCGACGCGACCTGCTGGGTGGACGCCGACGCGACGGAGCTGATGCGCGCCCGGGCGGCGATGAACACCGCCGGCGGCCCGAAGATCTCCGTCCTCGCGTTGATGGCCCGGATCTGCACCGCTGCCCTGGCTCGCTTCCCGGAGCTGAACTCCACGGTCGACCAGGAGGCGAGGGAGGTCGTCCGGTTCGACCACGTCCACCTCGGGTTCGCCGCGCAGACCGAGCGGGGGCTCGTCGTCCCCGTCGTCCGCGACGCGCACGCCCGGGACGCCGAGGGGCTCACCGCGGAGTTCGCCCGCCTCACCGAGAGCGCCCGGGCGGGGACCCTCACCCCGGGTGAACTGACCGGTGGCACCTTCACGTTGAACAACTACGGCGTGTTCGGCGTCGACGGCTCCACCCCGATCATCAACCACCCCGAGGCGGCCATGCTCGGCGTCGGCCGCATCGTCCCCAAGCCGTGGGTTCATGAGGGCGAACTGGCCGTGCGTCAGGTCGTGCAGCTCTCGCTCACGTTCGACCACCGCGTGTGCGACGGCGGTACGGCGGGCGGCTTCCTGCGTTACGTGGCGGACTGCGTGGAACAGCCGGCGGTGTTGCTGCGCACACTGTGATCCCGGGCCTGCCGCGTTCCCTGAGGTCGGCGGGCCGCGCATACTCGGGGAGTGACCTCGAACGCGCCTCCCGGCGCCCGTGACACAGGCCCGGCTCCCGGCAGCCCGCCGGGCCGGGCCTCCGGCGCGTACGACGCCGTCGTCCTCGCCGGGGGCGGCGCCCGCCGCCTCGGCGGCGCCGACAAGCCCGCCGTGCGGGTGGGCGGGCGCGCGCTGCTCGACCGCGTGCTGGCCGCCTGCGCCGCCGCTCGGACGACCGTCGTCGTCGCCGACCCCCGGCCCACCGTCCGCCCGGTGCGGTGGACGCGTGAGGACCCGCCCGGCGCGGGCCCCCTCGCGGCCCTGGGGGCCGGGCTGCGCCACGCCACAGCCGAGCGCGTCGTCGTCCTCTCCGCCGACCTGCCCTTCCTCGCCGCCGACACCGTGGGGCAGCTGCTGGCGGCCCTGGGCGACAGCGGCACCGAGGGCGCGCTGCTCACCGACGCCGACGGCCGTGACCAGCCGCTCGTCGCCGCGTACCGCACGGCCGCCCTGCGCCGCGAACTGGCGGCGCTCGGCGGGGAGCGGGGCGGCCTCACCGGCCTCCCCCTGCGCCGGCTGACCGCCGGGCTCGACCTCACCCGCGTCCCCGACCCCGTCGCGTCCTTCGACTGCGACACCTGGGACGACATCGCCACCGCCAGGGCACGTATCAGGGAGCATGGCCACGTGTTGGATGAATGGATCACCGCAGTCAAGGATGAGCTCGGCATCGACCTCGATGTCGACATCCGCCTCCTCCTCGACCTCGCCCGCGACGCCGCCCACGGAGTGGACCGGCCTGCGGCCCCACTGACCACCTTCCTGGTCGGCTACGCCGCCGCGCGGGCCCAGGGCGGCCCCGAAGCCGTCGCGGAGGCCGCCCGCAAGGCCGCCGCCCTGGCCGCGCGCTGGGCCGAGGAGCGCACCGACGGCCAGGCCGACGTGGCTCCCGACGCCACGCCCGACACCCGCCCGGACGCCGGATGACCGCCCCGGGCATCCGGGACGGCCAGGACGCCGATGACCTCGATGTCGAGGAGGCGCTCGCCCTCGTGAAGGACGGCAACAGCTCCCCGCGCCCGCCCGGCGACAGCGGCGCCGCGCACGGTGAGGGGCACGGCGACGGGCACCGGTCCCGCGCCTCCCACACCCCCCACGACGGGCGGTCCGGCCATCGGGCGACTCCCTGGGCCGAGGCCCGCGCGATCGCGGGCCGTGCCGCCCGCTCCCTCGCCGCCCGCCGCACCCCCGTCTCGGTGACCCTCGGCGACGCCCTCGGTCTCGTCCTGGCCGCCCCCCTCACCGCCCTCACCGACCTGCCCTCCTTCGACACCTCGGCGATGGACGGCTGGGCGGTCGCCGGCCCCGGTCCCTGGGACGTACGGGACGAGGGCGTCCTGGCCGGGCATGCCGAGCCCACGCCGCTCACCGACGGGGAGGCCGTCCGTATCGCGACCGGCGCCCGCATCCCGCCGGACACCACCGCGGTGCTGCGCAGCGAGCACGGCCGCACCGACGAGAAGGGCCGACTGCATCCCACCCGGGATGTTCAGCACGGCCAGGACATCCGGCCACGCGGCCAGGAGTGCCGTAGCGGTGACCAACTGCTGCCCACCGGAGCGGTGGTCACCCCGGCTGTCCTGGGGCTCGCCGCGGCCGCCGGCTACGACACGCTGGCCGCCGTCCCCAGGCCCCGGGTCGAGGTGCTCGTCCTGGGCGACGAACTGCTCACCGAGGGACGCCCGCACGACGGCCTCATCCGGGACGCACTCGGCCCGATGCTGCCGCCGTGGCTGCGCGCGCTCGGCGCCGAGGTGGTGGCGCTGCGCAGGCTGGGCGACGACGCGGAGGCCCTGCACCAGGCCCTGACGACGTCCGCGGCCGACCTGATCGTCACCACCGGCGGCACGGCCGCGGGCCCCGTCGACCACGTTCACCCCACCCTGCGCCGCATCGGCGCGGAGCTCCTGGTCGACGGCGTCCAGGTGCGCCCCGGCCACCCGATGCTGCTGGCCCGCCTCCGGGACGAACAGCACCTCGTCGGCTTGCCCGGCAACCCCCTCGCTGCCGTTTCCGGCCTGCTGACGCTCGCCGAGCCGCTGCTGCGTACACTCGCCGCCCATCCGGCCCCGGAGCCGTACACACTGCCGCTGAGGGATGCGGCGCACGGGCACCCGTACGACACCCGGCTCATCCCGGTCGTCCTGCGCGGCGACCATGCCGTGCCGCTGCACTACAACGGCCCGGCGATGCTGCGAGGGATCGCGGTGGCCGACGCCCTCGCCGTCGTGCCGCCGGGCGGGACAGCGGCCGGTGAGGAAGCGGAACTGCTCGACCTGCCGTGGGCTACGGCCGGGATCGGGTCCTGTTTCACGTGAAACAGGGCCCTGCGCCATCTGCGTCCGTTTCACGTGAAACATGTCGATGGACCCTCTGGGTCTGTTTCACGTGAAACGTTCGGATAGTGGCCGTGCCCCAGCCTCGGCCACCCCGGTCACGCGTGCTCGTTGGCGGTCGCCCGGCTCACCGTGATGAGACGGTCTCGGGGCTGGAGCTCCGTGAGCCGGGGGTCACCGAAGTTCAGGAGTTCCTTGCCCCGGACGACGGCCACGACGAGGTCCGCGCAGTCGCGTGGCGGCCGTCCGGCCTCTTCCGGGGTGATGGGACGTTCGAGCAGGTCCAGGCCGCTGCCGAGGGTCATCAGATCCTCCAGGGTCCTCGCCACGGTCGGGCTGACCATGGACACCCCGAGCAGTCGGCCGGCGGAGCTGGAACTGGTCACCACGGTGTCCGCGCCGCTCTGCTTGAGCAGCGGTACGTTCTCGTCCTCCCGGGCGGCGGCGACGATCGTGGCGCGCCGGTTGAGCTGGCGGGCGGTGAGGGTGACCAGGGCGGCGGTGTCGTCGCGTTGCGGCGCGACGATCACGCGGGCGGCGTTCTGGGCCTCCGCCCTGAGGAGGGTCTCGGACCGGGTGGCGTCCCCGGTCACCGCCACCAGCCCGTCGTCCCCTGCCGCCAGCGTGGCTTTGCGCTGGGCGTCCACCACGACGATCTGTTCCTTCGCGATGCCCTGCCCGACGAGGGTCTGCACCGCGTGGCGGCCCTTGGTGCCGTAACCGACGACCACGACGTGATCGCGGGTGCGGGTGCGCCAGCGGTGGACCCGCACCTGCTGACGGGTGCGCTCGGTGAGCACTTCCAGGGTCGTGCCGACCAGGATGATCAGGAACAGCACGCGCATCGGGGTGATGACGAGGATGTTGATGAGCCGGGCCGCGTCGCTGACGGGCGTGATGTCGCCGTAGCCGGTGGTGGAGAGGGTGACCGTGGCGTAGTAGGCGGCGTCGAGGAGATCGACGGAGCCGTCGGAGTTGTCGTTGTAGCCGTCATGGTCGAGGTAGACGATGAGGGTCGTGAGAGCCAGCACCAACAGGGCCAGAGCGAGGCGTCGCAGCACCTGCTGGAGCGGAGGGAGGCCGCTCTGCAGTGGCATCGTGATGGAGCGGCCGGCCTCGGCGTCGTCGCGGGCCTCGGCGCGCGAGTGGTACCAGAGCGACTTGAGGAGGGAGAGTCGTCGCGTCCCGGTCGGCTGTCGTTCGTCGTCTCGCATTGTGTGCCCCCTGCGGTGGTCATCCGATCGGTGGGCACCATGGTTCCTGGCGGGTCGTACCCGTCAGCATGCAACACCCCGTCCGCACCGAGGTTCAGCCCAGTATCCCGGAGGTCCCCTTGCGCGACCACACTGTCGTCGTCGGCTTCGGCACGAAGGGGCGGGCCGCGATCCGCACCGCCTGTGCCTCGGGGCTGCGGAAGGAGCAGGTCGTCGTCATCGACCCTGGTGCCAAGATGATCGCCGCGGCCACGGCCGAGGGCTACGAGGGCGTGGTCGGCGACGCGACGCGCAGTGACGTGCTGCGGCGGGCCGAGGTGCAGCGGGCCGGAAAGATCATCATCGCGACGGAACGCGACGACACCTCCGTCCTCGTCACCCTGACCGCCCGCCAGCTCAACCCCCGCGTGAAGATCGTGGCCGCCGTGCGGGAGGAGGAGAACGCGCCGTTGCTGCGGCAGTCCGGCGCCGACGAGGTCATCACCAGTGCCGGCGCGGCCGGGCGGCTCCTCGGCCTGTCTGTGCTCAGCCCCGCGGCCGGCCGGGTCATGGAGGACCTCATGCACCAGGGCAGCGGCGTGGACCTCGTCGAACGCCCGGTCACCAAGGCCGAGTCGGGGCGCACCCCGCGGGAGACGGATGACCTGGTGGTGAGCGTCCTGCGCGGCCACCGGGTGCTCGCCTACGACGATCCGGCGATCGGCGTCCTGGAGTTGACGGACCGTGTGGTCACCATCGTCCGGGTGCCGCCGGAGCCGCCGACGGCACCCCGCTTCTGAACCGGGCCGTGCCCTACTTGCGGTTGTACAGCCGCATCGTCACCGGCCCGAAGACCAGCACGAACAGGCCCGCCCACCCCAGCGACCAGGCGATCTCGGCGGTCGGCCAGTCGCCCGCCATCAGCCCGCGCACCGCGGACGACAGATGGGTCACCGGGCTGTTGTTGACGAACGCCTGGAGCCAGCCGGGCATGGTCTTCGGGTCGACGAACACGTTGGACAGGAAGGTCAGCGGGAAGATCACCATCATGCTGACGCCCATCACGGACTTCTCGGTGCGCAGCAGCAGACCGAACATCGTCCAGATCCAGGAGAACGCGAAGGAGAAGACGACCAGCAGGGCGATCCCGGCGACGACGCCGCCGACCCCGCCGTCCGGGCGGTAGCCGAGGATCATGCCGACGGTGAGCATCACCACGGAGGCGATGGTGTAGCGCAGGGCGTCGCCGAGGAGGTAGCCGACCATCGTCGACGGCCGCCAGATCGGCAGCGAGCGGAACCGGTCGAACACGCCCTTCTCGATGTCCGTGTTCACCGAGACGCCCGTGTACATGGTGATCATCACGACCGACATCACGAGGATGCCCGGCAGCAGAAACTGGATGTACTCCTCCGGCGATCCGGCCAGGGCGCCGCCGAAGAGGTACGTGTACATCAGCACCATCATGATCGGGAAGGCGGTGACGTCGAAGAGCTGCTCCGGCACGTGCTTGATCTTCAGGACGGCCCGCCAGCCGAAGGTGAGGGAGGCCGACCAGGCGCTCGGGCGCGGCGGGCGCTCCTTGGCGACGAGGAGTGCGGCGAGGGAGTCGGCGCTGACCGGGGCGAGGTCCTGGGCTTCGTTGGTCGTCGCGGTGCTCATGCCGCCACCTCGTCCTTCGGGTCGGTGTTCGCGTCGTCGGCCGTGGTGCGCGTGTCGTGTCCGGTGAGGGCGAGGAAGACCTCGTCGAGGCTGGGCTGGCCCAGCGAGAAGTTGTCGACGGTGATCCCCGCCCGGGCGAGCTCGGAGAGGGCCCGCGCGGCCTGCTCGGCGGCCGTGCCGCTTGCCGCGACGCCCAGCCGGGCCGTCAGGGCCACCGGGTCGGGTTCGGGCTGCACGGACGCGCCCAGCACCCGCCGCAGCACCTCCGCCGCCTCGGACCGCTGCGCCGCCTCGCGCAGCCGCAGATGGACGGACCCGGCGCCCACGGACGCCTTCAGCTCGCCCTTCGTGCCCTCGGCGATCACCCTGCCGCGGTCGATGACGGCGATCCGGGAGGCCAGCTGGTCGGCCTCGTCCAGGTACTGCGTGGTCAGCAGCACGGTGGTGCCCTGCGCGACGACCGCCCGCACGATGTCCCACACGTGGTTGCGGCTGCGCGGGTCGAGACCGGTGGTCGGTTCGTCCAGGAAGAGCAGGTCGGGCGTGCTGAGGATGGACGCGGCGATGTCGATGCGGCGCCGCATGCCGCCCGAGTAGTGCTTGACCTGCTTCCCGGCCGCGTCGGTGAGTCCGAACGCCTCCAGCAGCTGCGCCGACCGCTGTCGGGCGGCCTTCTTGCCGTGCCCGAGGAGCCGGCCCAGCAGCACCAGGTTCTCGGTGCCGGTGAGGTCCTCGTCCACCGACGCGTACTGCCCGGTGAGGCTGACCCGGCCGCGCACCTCGTCGGCCTCGCGGACGACGTCGTGGCCGAAGACGTGGGCCTCGCCGCCGTCGGGCCGCAGGAGGGTGGCGAGCATCTTGACCGTGGTGGTCTTGCCGGCGCCGTTGGGTCCGAGGACGCCGTAGACCGTGCCGGCGGGCACGGCGAGGTCGACGCCGTCCACGGCCCTGGTCTCGCCGAACGTCTTCACCAGGCCCGCGGTCTCGATGGCCAGGCCGGCGGTGTGCTGGCTCATGGTGGGGTGTCCTTCCGCGCATGTGGGTGACGCAGGGGGAGACCTTCACCGTCGCGCAAACTCATCGGTCGCGCACAGGGTTTTCCGCGGGATCGGTCGAAATGACCGACGCGGGTCCGACCGGAGACGCAGGCGTCGTGGGCGGAGACGCAGGAGTAGCGTCCTCCTCATGCATGCGATCACGATTCCCGAACCTGGTGGTCCCGAGGCGCTGGTGTGGGAGGAGGTCCCCGACCCCGTGCCCGGCGAGGGCGAGGTCCTGGTCGAGGTGGCGGCCGGCGCCGTCAACCGTGCCGACATCCTGCAGCGGCAGGGCTTCTACAACCCGCCCCCGGGCGCGTCGCCCTACCCCGGTCTGGAGTGCTCCGGGCGCATCGCCGCGCTCGGCCCGGGCGTCGGCGGCTGGGCCGTCGGTGACGAGGTGTGCGCGCTGCTCGCGGGCGGCGGATACGCGGAGAAGGTCGCCGTCCCGGCCGGGCAGCTGCTGCCCGTCCCCGAGGGCGTCGGCCTCGTACAGGCCGCCGCGCTCCCCGAGGTGACCTGCACGGTGTGGTCGAACGTCTTCATGATCGCCCACCTGCGCCCCGGCGAGACGCTGCTGGTGCACGGCGGCTCCAGCGGCATCGGCACCATGGCGATCCAGCTGGCCAAGGCCGTCGGCGCCAAGGTCGTCGTCACCGCGGGCACCGAGGAGAAGCTGCGGCGGTGCGCCGAGCTGGGCGCGGACGTGCTGATCAACTACCGCGAACAGGACTTCGTCGCCGAGGTCAATAAGGCCACGGACGGGGCCGGGGCCGACGTCATCCTCGACAACATGGGCGCCAAGTACCTGGAGCGCAACGTCCAGAGCCTCGCCGTCAACGGCCGCCTCGCGATCATCGGCATGCAGGGCGGGGTGAAGGGTGAGCTGAACATCGGAGCGCTCCTGAGCAAGCGCGCCGCGATCAGCGCGACCTCGCTCAGGGCGCGCCCCCTCGGCGAGAAGGCGGCGATCGTCGCGGCCGTCCGCGAGCACGTCTGGCCCCTGCTGGCCGCCGGCCACGTCCGCCCCGTCGTCGACCGCGAGATCCCCATGAGCGACGCGGCCGCCGCCCACCGGGTGGTCGAGGAGAGCGGCCACGTCGGCAAGGTGCTGCTCGTCACGCCCTGACCGCATCCCGTCCCGTCCAGGCCCTAGCTTGATCTTTAACCTGGTGCCTCGAACGGCGCCTCGTACTTGATCACTCGGGTTGGTAACTGCCGTACATGCAGGCGGCCTTCGGCTGAC